>SYBY01000030.1 GCA_005788585.1 Actinomycetota bacterium
ACGACCGAGTCCTGCGGCACGTGCCTGCCATCCCCGCCTGACCCCTTGGGCGAAATGGTCTTGACTGGCGCCGAAGCGAGCGACCATCCTCCACGCCCGCTGCCGCCGCTACCGCTACCCATGCCGCCACTCGCGCCACCCGCCCTTGTCGCAGACGGGGCAGTCGAGCGGGTGGTTGACGAGCAGGAACTCGACGACCGAGTTCTGCGCCTCGCGGACCTTGTCGGTCTGCGTGTGGACGACCATGCCGTCCTTGACCGGGGTCGCGCAGCCCGCCTGGAGCTTCGGGATGCCCTCGATCTCCACGAGGCACATGCGGCACGCGCCGACCGGCGCGCCGAGCTTCGGCTCGTAACAGAAGACGGGGATCTCGACGTCGCCGAGCTTCGCGGCGTCGACGAGCATGAGCCCCTCGGGGGACTCGACCTCCCGACCGTCGATCGAGAAGGTGATGGTCTTGCGCTCGGGCCTGGGCATCTAGGCGGCGACTTCGTCGGGGTAGGGATTCGCCGTCCGCGCGCGCTCGATGTGCTCCTCGAACTCCTCGCGGAACTTCGCGACCATCGAGCCGAGCGGCATCGCCATCGCGTCACCGAGGACGCACAGGCAGTTGCCGATGATCTGCTCCTGGACCGACGCGAGGATGTCGAGGTCCATCGGCGTCGCGAGGCCCTCCTCGATGCGCTGGAGCATCTTCACGGTCCAGTTCGTCCCCTCACGGCAGGGCGAGCACTTGCCACAGGACTCGTGCTTGTAGAACTTCGCGAGCTTCAGGGCGACGTCGACGACCGAGTTGGTGTCGTCGACCACGATGATCGCGCCGGACCCGAGCATCGACCCGGCCTTCGCCATCGTGTCGAAGTCGTAGGCGAGGTCGAGATCCTCGGGCAGCAGCACCGGCGAGGACGACCCGCCCGGAAACCAGAACTTGATCTTCGTGCCGTCGGGCGTGCCACCGGCGAGGCCCTCGATGATGTCCCGGCTCTTCATGCCGAGCTCGATCTCGAAGTTGCCCGGGTTCTTGACGTTGCCGGAGACCGACACGAGCTTCGTGCCCGTCGACGTCTCGGTGCCGAGCTTCGCGTACTCCGCGCCGCCCATGTCGATGATCACCGGGGCGGTGGCGAGCGTCTCGACGTTGTTGATGAGCGTCGGGCCCTGGTAGAGGCCCTGGTTGGCGGGGAACGGCGGCTTCAGGCGCGGGTTGCCGCGCCGGCCCTCGAGCGAGTCGAGCAGGCCCGTCTCCTCGCCGCAGAGGTACGCGCCGGCGCCGCGGTGGACCCAGAGGTCCTGCGTGTGGCCCGAGCCCAGGATGTTCTCGCCGACGAACCCGGCGGCCTTCGCCTCGGCCACGGCGGCCTCGAGGATCTCGGCCTGCTCGGCGTACTCGCCGCGGATGAAGATGAACGACTTCGTGGCCTGCGCCGCGTAGCCCGCGATGAGGATGCCCTCGATCAGCAGGTGCGGGTTCTTCTGCATGAGCTCGCGGTCCTTGAAGGTCCCCGGCTCGGACTCGTCGGCGTTGCAGACGACGTACTTGTCCATCGCGCCCTTGGGCAGGAACGAGAGCTTCTTGCCCATGGCGAAGCCGGCGCCGCCACGGCCGCGCACGTTGCTCTGCAGCAGCTCCTCGACCACGCCCTCCGGCGGCATCGCGAGCGCCTTCTTCAGGTTCTCGTAGCCGCCCCGCTGGACGTAGACGTCGAGCGTGGCGAGGCCCGCTTCGTCGATGTTCTTGAAGAGGAGGTGGGTGCTCATCCGTTGGCCTCCGGGTCAACGCTGCGGCGCTTGCTGAGCTGCTTGTCCGGGAGGGGGTCCTCACCCTTGCGGATCTGGTCGACGAGCGTCGGCACCTCGTCGAGCGCGATCGGCCCGACGTACACGCCGTCGATCGACGCCATCGGCGCGATGTCGCACGCGCCGAGGCACTCGAACCCGCGCGCGTGGATGTCGTCACCCTCGCGCAGCTCGCCCTTGACGGCGTCGAGCAGCGCGTCGGCGCCGTTCAGCGAGCAGCTGATGTTCGTGCAGACGTACACGCGACACCGGCCCACGGGCTTGGTGTCGAGCATGTCGTAGAACGATGCGACGGCGACGAGGTAGCCGGGGGTCACCCGCATGACGCACGCGACCTGCTCGATGGCCTGCGGCGAGCACCAGCCGTGCAGGCGCTGGGCGGCGGCGAGCGCGGGGATCGACGCGGACTTCGGGTCCGGGTAGCGCGTCATGAGGTCCTCGATCTCGGTGCGCAGCTCGGCCGGGACCTCGGTCGTCGCGGGATCGGGGATCGTGGCCGGGTCCTTCGTGAGGTCGACCGGGTCGTCCCAGCCGGGGACGCGCGAGCCGCCGGCGTAGCGCGGGGGCTCGGTCTTGAACGCGGCGATGGCCTGTTCGCGCGGCGGGGCGGGGACGATCTCGCCGACGACCGGCGCGGTCTGGGTTTCGTCGCTCATGGCTAGCGGTCGATCCCCCCGAGCACCGGGTCGAGCATCGCCAGCGTCGCGATGAGGTCGGCGATGTAGCTGCCGCGCGTCATCGGCGCCGTGGCCTGCAGGTTCACGAACGAGGGGTCGCGCATGTGCACGCGCGCGGGCTTGCTCGACCCGTCGGCGCGCACGAAGCAGCCCAGCTCGCCACGGGGCGACTCGACCGGGAAGTAGTGCTCGCCGGGCGGCACGCGGAAGCCCTCGGTGACGAGCTTGAAGTGGTGGATGAGCGCCTCCATCGAGGTGCCCAGCTCGTGGCGAGGCGGCAGCGCGATCTTGCGGTCCTCGGTGATGTGCGGCCCCTCGGGCAGCCCGTCGAGGGCCTGCTCGATGATGCGGACCGACTGCTCCATCTCGGCCATGCGGACGGCCATGCGGTCCCAGTTGTCGCCCTCGGTGCCGACGGGGATCTTGAACTCGAAGTCGTCGTACGAGCAGTACGGGTCGGCCTTGCGCAGGTCCCACGGGTTGCCGGCGGCGCGCAGCAGCGGCCCGGTGACGCCGAGGGCCAGCAGCTCGTCCTCGCCCAGCACGCAGATGCCCTTGAGCCGCTGCAGCGCGATCTCGTTCTTGTAGAGCATGTCGCGGTACTGGCCGACGCGCGTGGGCATGATCGCGATGAACTCGCGCAGCTTCTCCTCGAAGCCGAGCGGGATGTCCTCGATGACGCCGCCGACCTGGAAGTAGCGCGTGTGCATGCGCTGGCCGGTGGACTGCTCGAAGAGGTCGAGGATGCGCTCGCGCTCGCGGAAGCAGTACCAGAACATGGACATCGCGCCGAGGTCCAGCGCGCTGGTCCCGAGCCACACGAGGTGGCTCATGATCCGGTTGAGCTCCATGTGGATGACGCGGAGGTACTGGGCGCGCTTGGGCACCTCGAGGTCGAGCAGCGACTCCACCGACCCGCAGTACGCGTACGCGTTGAAGAAGTACGCGAGGTAGTCCATCCGCTCGACGACGGGGATGGCCTTCCAGTAGCTCTTCTGCTCGGCGGTCTTCTCGATGCCGGTGTGGACGTAGCCGATGATGGGCTTGAGGTCGAGGACGACCTCGCCCTGGAGCGTCACGAGCAGGCGGAGCACCCCGTGCGTGGCGGGGTGGTGCGGGCCCATGTTGACCGTGAGGAGCTCGTGCTCGCCTCCGTCGGGCGACTCGATGCGCTCGAGCCGCGCGTCCATCGTGATGGACTCCTCCATCCGGCGGTACTCGTTCGCCGTCGCCATGGCTACCTCACCCCCGCGTTCGGGTCCGCGTCGACGCCGATCGTGTAGTCGGTGCCCTCGGCCTCGTCGGCCGTGAACAGGACCGGCTCGCCGCCGACGGGGAAGTCGCGGCGCTGCGGGAAGCCCTCGTAGTCCTCGGGCATGAGGATCCGGCGCAGGTCCGGATGGCCTTCGAAGATCACGCCGAACATGTCGTAGACCTCGCGCTCCTGGTGGTTCGCGGTGGGCCAGTCGGGGGTGACCGAGGGGACGGTCGGCGCGTCGGTGGGGACGCGCAGCTTCACGGTCACCCGGTCGACGGCGCGCATGTCCAGCAGCTCGTAGTGCACGCCGAGGCGCGGCTCCTCGGGGTAGTAGTCGACCCCGTGGACGCTCATGAGCGAGCGAAAGCCCTTGGCCTTCAGCTGCTCGAGAACCCAGCCGATCTTGCCCGGCGCGACGACGATCTGGCCCTTGCCGTGAGCGTGCACGGTGTCGAGGACGGCCTCGCCGTCCGCGTCACGCAGCTCCCCTGCAAGCAGCTCCAGACCCGTGGCGTCAGGCACCTTCGCCCTCTTGCCCAGGCGCCGTCAGGGGCGCGAGCGCCACAGGCTCGGCCGCCTGCGGATCGGTGAGGTGGGCGGGAAGCTCGTAGCCGGGCATGAGCTCGGCGGTCTTCTCGGCGTCATACCGCGCGCGCCAGCCGAGGTCGGGCTGGTCCTGGATCATCTTGCGCAGCTTGAGGATCGCGTGGGCGAGGGCCTCGGGCCGCGGCGGGCAGCCGGGCACGTGGATGTCGACCGGGAGGAACTTGTCGGCCGGGACGATGGCGTAGTTGTTGAACACGCCCATCGAGGACGAGCAGGCGCCCATCGCGATGGCCCACTTCGGCTCGAGCATCTGGTCGTACACGCGGCGGACGACCGGCGCCATCTTGATCGACACGCGGCCCGACAGGATCAGGATGTCGGCCTGCCGCGGGCTGGCCCGGAACGCCTCGAAGCCGAAGCGCGCGATGTCCACCCGCGAGGCGACGATCGACATCATCTCGATCGCGCAGCACGCGAGGCCGAACGTCGCGGGGAACAGCGCGTTCGACGCGGCCCACGCCCCGGCCTTGTCGAGCGTCGTCGTCAGCAGGCGCGACTCGACGTACTCCTCGAGCTCCTGGCCCGCGAGGTCGCCCTTCAGGAAGTCCCGCGCGCGGCGCTGCTCGATCTTCAGGTCGCGCTGGGCGGGCTCGGTGCCGAGCGTGCCGAACGTCCCCGGCTTGGAGCGGATCACGTCCATGAGAGGGCTCCTCGGCGCCAGACGTAGACGAACGCCACGGCCAGCAGGGTGATGAAGACGCCGATCTCGATGAGCGCGAACGTCCCGAAGCTCGCCAGCTGGATCGCGACCGGGAACAGGAAGACGACCTCGAGGTCGAACAGGATGAAGAGCATGGCGATCAGGTAGAAGCTGATGCCGAACTTGAAGTTGTGCTTGACCTCGGAGGGAAGGCCGCACTCGTACGGATCCGCCTTGTGCGGGACGTTCCGCTTCTTGCCGAGGAACCGGTTGGCGTACGCGAAGAGCGTGCCGATGCCGGCGCCGAGCAGGATGAAGACGATGGCTGGAAGGTAGGAGCGAAGCACGGGGGGATCACCGTTCTATCACCCTTTGTGACAGGGTGATACTTAGTGGCGCACGGCACGATGATGTCGGGCCGCGCGGCGGCGCGTCGCACTACCCTCGCGGCGTGAGCACCGTCGCCCTGAT
This sequence comes from Actinomycetota bacterium, assembly GCA_005788585.1. The sequence continues at coordinate 5,450 of SYBY01000030.1, forward strand.
CATGGCCTGGCTCGTCGCCGGGTCGAACGCCCTCGCGGCGGTCGTGGGTGCGTGGCAGTGGTGGCGCGTCGAGCCCGGCCCGTCGTTCTGGTTCCTGGCGCGCACGGGGCAGGCGCTGGCGATCGCGCAGGCCCTGGTCGCCGGGGTGCTGGCGCTCTCGGGCTTCTCGCCCGGCAACTGGCTGTACTGGCTGTACGCCCTGATCCCCGTGCTGGTGGGCTTCATCGCCGAGGGGGTGCGGATCGCCTCGGCGGAGGAGGTCCTCGACCGCCGCGGGCTGCCTGACGCGCAGGCGCTCGGCGAGTTGGACGAGCGCGGCCAGCGCTCGGTGGTGGTGGCGATCATGCGCCGGGAACTGGGCGTGGCGGCGATCGCTGCGGGCGTCGTGGCGTTTCTGGCGCTGCGGGCGATCGTGGAGATCTGAGGGGGCCGGGGGGGCGAGTTTCGGATCGGGGCGCCTAGTGGGGTCATATGTGCCCACTTCCCGACCCGATCTCCATCGAGCACGCCATCGCCGCCATCGCGGCAACCCAGCGCGGGCTCATTACCCGGCCCCAGTTGTATGGGCTGGGCCTCAACCTCGACCAGATCCAGTACCGCGTTCGTCGCGGTCGGCTGCATCGCCTCTACCGCCACGTGTTCGCCGTGGGGCACCGTGGCCTGGAGGCGGACGCGCTGCGACTCGCGGCGGTCATGGCCTGCGGCGACGGCGCTGCGCTCAGCCACTGCTCTGCCGCTGCGGATCTCGGAGTCCTCCCCCGGCGCGGCGGGCTCATTGACGTCACGGTCGCCACCCGCAACGGCAGGGACGCGCCTGCGCACGTTCGGCTGCATCGGGTGGCGAAGCTCCCGGCCGACGAGCTGATCACTCGGGGCCCGCTGCGTCTCACCTCCCCCGCGCGGACTTTCGTGGACTGCGCAGCAACGCTGCATGATCGCGAGGTCGCCCGCATGCTCGATGCGGCCTGGGCCCGTCGTCTCATCGACTGGGCGGCGATCGAGCGGGCGATGGAGGCGCCGCGCGCCGGCGTCGCGCGGCTGCGACGGGTCATCAACACCCACACACCGGGCAAGGACACGACCCGGACGCGCCCCGAAGAGCGGTTGCGTCTCCTGGTGCTCGGTTCATCGCTCCCGCGCCCCGAGTTCAACGTGCAGGCGGGGCCCTGGGAACTCGATCTGCTCTGGCGCGAGCACCGCTTGGTGGTTGAGATCGACAGCAGCGGCTATCACGGCAGTCCCTGGGCGCGTGCCCGTGACGCGCGCAAGGACGCCTGGCTGGGGGCGCGTGGGTATCGCGTGCTGCGCATCCCGTCGCCCCTCGTCAAGGGGGACCCGCAGCACGTGCTCGGGCTGATCGCACAAGCGCTGTCCTACGGATCGGGTCGAGAAGTGGGCACATGAGCACCCACTTCTCGACCCGATGCGCCGATCACGGCGCCAGCTCCCGGTATCGCCCATCCGCGAACACCAGCGGCGCCCGCTCGGCCGCCACCTGGGTCCCGAGCACCTCGCCGATCCCGATCGTGTGGTCGCCCCCGGGCAGCAGCTCGCGCAGGGAGCACGCGATCCACGCCGCGGCCCCGTCGAGCACCGGCACGCCGTGCTCCTCCACGTGCGTGACCGCCGCGAACTTCTCGGCCGCGACCGCCTTCGACGCGAACACCCGCGCGATCTCGCCCTGGTCGGACGCCAGCACGTTGACACCGAACCGCTCGGACGACCGCACGGCCGGCAGCGTCCGCGACCCGTTGTCGAAGCACACGAGCAGGAGCAGCGGGTCCAGCGACAGCGACGTCACCGCGTTGGTCGTCAGCCCCGCGGGGCCGTCGGGCCCGAACGTGGTGACGACGGTCACGCCGGTGGGGAATCGCCCGATCGCGTCACGGAAGGCCCGGGGGTCGGCGCCGCTCACCGAGCGGTCACCTCGAGCTCGCCCCACATGCCGAGGTCGTCGTGATTGGAGATCGTGCACGCCAGCCGGTACGTCCCAGGGGAGAGACGCACCGTGCCCTCGACCGTCGTGTTCGGGCGGGCGGTCGGCGTGCCGCCGATGGCGCGCTCGGTGGTCGCAGGGCCTTCTCGGGGGAGTTCCACGCGGAGATTGTGGTTGAGCCGCCCGTCGTTGCGCGCCACGATCCGCAGCTCCCCCGCCGGGGCCGACACCTTCTGCGGTGTCACGCGGTACTCGTCCAGGGTCATCCGGAGGGTGCCGCCGGAGACCTCGACGGGATCGTCGCCGCACCCCGCGGCGAGGAGCGCGAGGGTGACGAGGAGGGCAAAGGGGGCGCGACGACGAGGCATCGAACCGCAGATGATGCCTATAGTCTGCGCCGCCCATGATGCGCCGTATTGCTCTTCCCGCTTTCGTCCTCGCCGCCGGCGTCGCGTTCGCCGCGTGTGGCTCGC
>SYBY01000229.1 GCA_005788585.1 Actinomycetota bacterium
CGCTACATTCGCCCACCTCGTGACCGCCGCCGACGACTCCATCCCCGAGGGCCCGATTCCGTGCCCGCCGTGCCGCGGCAGCGGCAAGGTCATCTCGAACCTCGGCGGTTCGCCGAACACGATCGACTGCCCCTGGTGTGAAGGGACGGGCGTGTTCATGCCCGATCACGACGCGCAGGCCGCCAAGCGCGGCGACGGCGAGCCCGAACCCGCCGCGTAGGCGGTCTACTCCGCGATGACCACGGTGCCGACGGACCTGTCGGCCTCGAGGTCACGCACGTCGTAGCGACCGTTCTCGTCGAAGGCGACGACGAACTGCGCGGGCGCCTCAGGCGCCGCGGGCTGCATGGCCCCGAGTGCGGGGATCTCGATGGTCACAGGCTCACCGGAGGTGACCCGCAGGTCGATGGGCTCCCCGGGACGCGCGCTGACGGTCTTGTCGCGCGGCAGCACCCCGGCGACGCCGTCCGCGTCCGCGGCGGGGTCGGGATCCGGCTCAGGGGCCGTGGTGGGCGTGGTCGTCGTGGCCTGGCTCGTGGACGTGCGCGCGGTCTCCTCACCCTCGTCCTCTGGGGGCGGGGCGACAGCGCTCGCGATCACGAGACCGACGAGCAGGAGCAGCATCACGGTGAGCAAACGGCGGGGGATCATGTGTCCAGACGGGTGATCTTCCCTCAAAAGGCGGACAGGGCCAACCGATTCAGTGAGCGGCTTCTGCACCTACCCGATTGGCTCCCTACAGGAGGGCACCACCCATGTCAGACAAGCTCAAGGACGAGCAGGGCTTTACGCTCATCGAGCTCCTCGTCGTCGTTCTCATCATCGGCATCCTGGCGGCGATCGCCCTGCCGACGTTCCTCAACCAGCGTGAGAAGGCGCAGGACTCGGGCGCGAAGAGCAACGCCCGCAACGCCGTCACGCAGATGGAGACGTGCTACGCCGACACGCAGAGCTACGCCACGTGCACCCTGACCGACACGGGTCTCGATGTCGGCTCCGGCAACGGTCAGGTGCGTATCGCGGCCCAGGCGGAGGACACCTACACCGTCACCGCCAAGTCCGCCTCGGACTGCGAGTTCAGCATCGAGAAGCCGTCGTCGGGTGGGGTCATCCGCTCGGCGGTCGGAGCTGGCTGCTCGGGTTCCACCTGGTAGCCAGCCGCTACACCGACTGACGTACTTGGAGCGGGCCCTCGGGCCCGCTCCTCGTCGTTCTATCGGTCATTCGGCCGTCATACCGGGCTCATCCTCAACCCGGCCCGCCAGACGCCGATCCCCGTCGTGATGTTCTGCCTTCGACGCCTAGGACGGAGAACCACGATCCGCCGCCGGCTCGCCGACGAGCGCGGGGTCTCGCTGATCGAGATCGTCATCAGCGCCGCGGTGCTCGGCACCCTGTCGGTCGGTGTCATGTCGGGCTTCGACGTCGCGGCGCGCACCAGCGGCGACCAGAAGCACAAGGCGGCCGCGGCGAACATCGCGGAGAACGAGCTCGAGCGGATGCGGAGCATGCGCATCCAGGAGCTCACGGCGCTCTCGCAGACGCCGCAGACCGTGAGCCAGAACGGTGTGACCTTCACTCGTACGGCGAAGGCCGAGTGGGTCTCCCAGCCCGTGACCGGCTCGATCTGCAACGTCTCGGGCCCGCCGACCTATCTTCGCCTGTCGGTCTCCGTCAGCTGGCCTGGCCGGTCGACGAAGCCCGTGACGGTCACGAGCTTGCTCGCACCCGGCGCCCGAGGAACGCTGTCCTCGCAGGGGGCCTTGGTCATCCGCATCACCGACATCAACGGGGCCGGCGTGGGCGGTGTCCCGGTGAATCTCGGCGGCGGGATCCCACAGGGGACGACCGACAGCAACGGCTGCGTGTCGTGGAGCCCGCTCACGGCGGGCACGTACGCGATGACGTTCTCCCGGAGCGGGTACGTCACCAATGACGGCCAGACCTCGGTCAGCGACTCGATCAGCGTGCCCGGTCAGCAGGTAACCCAGCGTGCGTATACGTACAGCCAGGGCGCGACCCTGAGCGGCACCTTCTATTCGATGGTCGGCGCGCAGCAGCGCGCGTCGTCGCCCACGAAGGTCTCGATCGCCCATCCGAGCCGGTCGACGAAGGTCGTCACGGTCTCGAACGGCAGCTTCTCGACGACCGTCGTGCCCGACCCGAACCCGTACACCATCTTCGCGGGTGGCTGTGAGTCCGCGCGCCCTCCGTCGGCGCCGACGAACTACCAGACGACCGCCACGGTGAACCCGGGTGAGTCGGAGAGCGTCAGCGTGCGCATGCCTGCGCTCGACCCGCAGACCTCGATCGCCGGCAACTCCGCGGACGGCGTGGTCACCGTGACCGATGTCTGCGGCGATACGTACAGCCGCGACACGACCGCGGGTTCGGGCGGACGCCTCACGGATCCCGGGTTCCCGTACAGCAACTCGAACCTGTCGGTCTGCGGCCAGGTCACGGTCACGAGCCAGACGTTCTGGAACGGCCTCTTCACGCTCAGCAACGGCAACTACCGCAAGCGGGTCAACGTCCCGAACAACAACTGGGGCGGCGCGGGTTCGTCCCCCGGAGCCGTGGACACCGGGGACTTCAACCTCACGTCGTACTGGTTCATCTTCGCGCAGCCCAGCAACGGCTTTTCGAAGGCGAGCTGCCCGTGAGACAGCGCCTGCGTGACGAGCGGGGCTTCACGCTCATCGAGCTCATCGTCGGGATGGCGTCGGGCACCGTGATCCTCGGCGCGACGTTCATGCTCGTGCAGATCGCGATCCGCTCGCAGGTCGACGCGTCGACCCGGGTCGCGTCGATCCAGCAGGGCCGCGCGGCGGTCAACGACCTCACGCGTTCGGTACGCGCGCAGACGTGCCTCGGTGACGGCTCGGCCGCGTTCATCTCCGCGACCGACACCAGCATGCAGTTCTACACCAGCGTGGGCGCGGCGCAGACCGACTACCAGCGTGTGCAGCGGCGCACCATCTCCTGGGTCGCGGACCCCACCGGGGACATGGGCAGGATCACCGAGGTCACCGAGCAGGGCACGGGACGTCCGCCGAACGTCACGGGGTGGAGCGCGCCGGTCACGCGGGTGCTGGCCAGCGACGTCAAACTCATCCCGAGCACGCCGTTCCTGCGCTACTACACCTTCCAGGGCAACCCGGCGAGCGCGACGCTGCAGCTGCCGACGCCCGTCTCCGCCGGGAACCGCTTCCGGATCATCAAGGTCGAGTTCTCCTTCCAGGCGAGCACCGACCGGGCGAACCAGGCGAACCCCGAGCTGCGCTTCATCAACAGCGCGACCGCGCGCACCGCCGACCCCGACGCGCAGGAGGGCACGCTGCCATGCAACTGATCCGGAGGCTCGTCCACCGCACACGCGGCGAAGACGGGTTCACCATGTTCGCGGTCATGGTCGCGATGACGGTGATCATCACCGCCTCAGCCGCGACGGTGGCCGCGACGACGGGTGACCTCCGGGCCGGTGGCGACGACGTGCAGCGCAAGCAGGCCTACGCCGCGGCGGAGGCGGGCGCGCAGGCCTACGCCTACGAGCTGGCCATCGAGCCCGACTTCTGGCAGCTGTGCACGAACACGACCAAGCTGCCGCTCAACCAGGCGGTGAGCGCCGGGGGCGAACGGACCTGGGCGACGCTCCCGGACTCCGAGGCCCAGTACGCGATCGAATTGCTGCCGGCCAACGGCGCCGGGTCGTGCAACCCCGCCAGTCCGGACAGCACGTTCATCGATCAGACGACTGGCACGTTCCGCATCCGGGTCACCGGCCGCGCCAGTGCGAACTCCCGGGTCAAGCGCTCGATCATCGGCACCTTCCGGCGCCCCGGCTTCACGAACTTCGTGTACTTCACGGACAGCGAAGCCAACGGCACGATCCAGTTCGCTCCGACCGACGAGATCAACGGGCCGTTGCACAGCAACGACACCCTCCTGATCTGCGGCGCGACGAAGTTCGGGCGCTCCCCGGCCGACAGCATCGAGACCGCGATGCCGGGCGAGGGCAATAGCGGCAGCGGCTGGACGAAGCCGGGCGGGACGAGCTGCGGCCCGGACCCGCGGTGGAACGAGCCCGGGGCAACGACCATCGATCCCGAGGTCGGCACGTTCCGCAAGAACGCCGAGACGCACCAGATGCCGACCTCGAACACCGAGCTGTTCCAGCAGACGCTGTCGAACTACCGCTTCAAGCGCAAGACGCAGATCGTCCTCAACGGCAGCACGATGACGGTGACCGGCCGGCGCGACGACGGCACGGTGTTGAGCGGCGTCACCATGGCCCTGCCGAGCAATGGCCTGATCTACGTGTCCAACGACACCGGCTGCGCCGCACACACCCTGAGCAGCAGCAACGTCCCGGCGAATCCGTACGCCAGCGCCCGTGACTACTGCGGGGAAGCGTGGGTGCAGGGCAACTACAGCGCCAACCTCACGATCGCCGCCGCGTCCGATGTGGTGGTGCGGGAGAACATCACCCGCAACGGCGATTCCATGCTGGGCCTGATCGCCAACGACTGGGTCCGCGTCTATCACCCCTGCGGCAGTGGCGACCTCGGCGACGTCACCGTCGAAGCCGCGATCCTCGCGCTCACGGACCGTTTCACCGTGGACAGGTACGACTGCGGCGCCAAGCAGGGCACGCTCACGGTCTTCGGCGCGATCGCGCAGCAGGTGCGCGGGCCGGTGGGAACGAGCGGCAGCGGCGGCACGGGGTACATCAAGAATTACATCTACGACGACCGGATGCGCTTCCGTTCCCCGCCGCGCTTCCTCGCTCCGGAGAACAGCAGCTGGCGGCTCAGCAGCCAGCAGGAGCAGGTGCCGGCGCAGTAGCGGCGAAGAGGGTTCGCGTCCATGGCCCTCGCCATCGTCGCCGCCGCTGTGGGCGGGCTGCTCGTCGGCTCGTTCCTCAACGTAGTCATCGCCCGCGTTCCCAAGCGCGAGTCGCCCGTCGGCGGGCGCTCACGTTGCCCCTCGTGCGGCGCCACGATCCGTGCACGGGACAACCTCCCGATCGTGTCGTGGCTGCTCCTCCGCGGGCGCTGCCGCGACTGCGGCGCGCCCATCTCGGTCCGCTATCCGATCGTCGAGGCCGGCACGGCTGCGTTGTACGCGCTGACGGTCGCCGTCCACTACGACGACGTGACCCGGCTCGTCCTCGGACTGGTCCTCGTGACGTTCCTCGTGCCCATCACCGCCATCGACCTCGAGCTGCGGATCATCCCGAACCGGCTGACGCTGCCCGCCGCCGTCATCGCGGTGCTCCTCGGCACGGCGATCGACCCCAGCGGTGAGGTCGAGCGGCTGATCGCGGGCGTCGCCGCTGGGCTGTTCCTCGCCATCCCGGCCCTCATCACCCCCGGCAAGATGGGCATGGGCGACGGCAAGCTGACCGGCGTGATGGGCTTGTACCTGGGCGCCGCCGTCGGGCCCGCGATCCTCATCGGCCTGCTTGCCGGAACACTGGTCGGCGTCATCATCGTCGCGCGCGTCGGAATGAGCGCGGGACGGAAGACCGCGGTGCCGTTCGGCCCGTTCCTGGCGTTCGGCGGGGTGGTCGCGATGCTCCTCGGCGAGCCGATGCTCGACTGGTATCTCGACACCTTCTGAGTCGTCGCGCCCCGGCGGCTAACACACCGGAATCTGTCCGTGTGAGTGGACGGACGGATGGTCGAGCGGCCGTCCATTGAAGAACCCGGCCGGTCTGGACGATCACCTCGGACAGCGGACACCCCGTCCGCTCCCTCCGATGCACATGAGATCCCGCGGCCATACCCGTTCCATCGTCGGCCTTGAGGTCGATCCCGGCTCCGTTTCTGCGGCCGAGGTCGACGTCAACGGCAGCATCACCGTGCGCCGCGCGGCCGTCGCGCAGCTGCAGCCAGGCGTCGTCCGGGACGGCGAGGTCGCCGACGCCGAGTCGCTCACCGCCGCACTGCGGGACCTGTGGAAGGCGCACAAGGGTCTGGGCAAGCACGTCCGGGTGGGCGTCGCCAACCAGCGCATCGTGATGCGCTGGGTCGAGCTGCCGCCGATCGAGGACGAGAAGCAGCTCGACGCGGCAGTGCGTTTCGCGGCCCAGGATGCGGTGCCGATGCCGCTCGATACGGCGGTGCTGGACTGGCAGAGCGCCGGTCTGGTCGAGCGCCCCGACGGTCCCAAGCTTCGCGTCATGATCGTCGCGGCACGCCGGGACATGGTCGAGCGGGTGCTTGACGCCGTCCGCGCCGCCGGCCTGAAGGTCGACGGCATCGACCTCTCGGCGTTCGGCATGATGCGCGCCCTCCCGGCGATCGATGAAGCCCCGACCTTGTACTGCAGCGTCGGCGGGATGACGAACCTTGCCGTGGCTGAGAACGGCACCTGCCTCTTCACCCGTGTCTCCGGCAGCGGCCTGCAGGGCATCGCCGTTGAGCTCGCCGAGCGTCGCGGGCTCACCCTCGAGCACGCCCGGGCGTGGCTCACCCACGTCGGCCTGACGCAGCCGGTCGAGACGATCGAGGGCGATGCGGGCATCATCGCCGACGCGCGGACGGCCCTGGAGAGCGGTGTTCAGCGCATCGCCGGTGAGGTTCGTACGTCGCTGGACTTCCACCAGGCCCAGAGCGAGCAGGCCACCACCGCGCCGGTCGAACGGGCGATCCTCACAGGGCCCGCCACCGCGGTCGAAGGCTTCGCCGACGTGATCTCCCTCGCGCTCGGCATGCCTGTCGAGGCCCGTGCGGTGTCCGCCGCGCAGGACGGCGTGGACCTGCCTGTGGGCAGCGTCACGATCGCCGCCGGCCTCGCCGTCCAGGAGTTCCCGCTGTGAGGGCCGTCAATCTCATTCCGATGGACTCGCGCCGCGGCGCGGGGGCACCCAGCCGGTCCGGGGGCGCCGTCTACGGCCTCCTCGGTGTCCTCGGCGTGCTCGCAATGATCGCCGTCCTGTACGGGCTCAGCGCGCGCAGCCTTGCGACGCAGGAGCAGACCCTCCAGCAGTTGACCGCCGACAGCGCATCCGCGACCACCGCGGCGGCGGCACTCGAGCCGTACGTCAAGTTCGGCACGATCGCCGACCAGCGCGAGCAGACCGTCGAGACGATCGCGAGCCAGCGCTTCGACTGGGGTCTCGCGCTGCGCGAGATCGCCCGGGTTCTGCCCGATGAGGTCGACCTGGTCTCGATCGACGGCCAGCGCGCCGCCGCCACCGCGGCCGCCGGCTCCGATGCGTCCACGGCTGCGGTGGGCGCGCCGCAGATCTCGATGGTCGGTTGCGCGGACTCCCAGGCGAGCGTGGCCTTGCTCATGGCCCGCCTGCGGGCGATTCGCGATGTGGAGCGGGTCCGCCTCGCATCCTCGAGCAAGGGCGGGGCGGCGACCGGTGGTTCTTCCTCGAACGGCGGCGACTGCAGCGGCGGCGATGCGGACAAGCCACAGTTCACGATGGACATCATCTTCGTCAACGAGACGGTGGCAGCCGCTCCCGGCGGCACCGCCGAGCCCGCCGCCGACCCGGCCGCGGCCGCGGCCGGCACGCAGGAGGGCTCGTCATGACGACCCAGGACCGCACCGTCGTGATGGTGGTGATCTGCGTCGTCCTGGCCGCCGCCGGCTGGTTCCTCGCGATCAAGCCCAAGCGTGCCGACGTCGCGAGCGTGAAGACCCAGGTCGAGCAGGCCCAGGTCGCCGCCGATCAGGCTGCCGCCTCCGCGGTGACCGCGCGGTCCGCGAAGGCCGGCTACCAGGAGGACTACGCGACCGTGGTCCGGCTCGGAAAGGCCGTCCCGGTCGAGGACGATGTCGCGTCGCTCGTCTACCAGCTTGAGTCGACCGCCGACGACACCGGCGTCGACTTCCGCTCCGTGACGGTGGCCGAGGGCGCTTCGGCCGCGCCCACGTCAGAGGACGGTGGAGGCGCGCTGCCCGGACAGGTCACGCAAGTTCCGATCACCCTGTCGTTCGACGGCGGCTACTTCGCGATGACCCGCTTCCTGCGCAAGATCGACCGCTACACCCTCGTCCGCAACGCGGGCAACGACATCGACGTGCGCGGCCGGCTACTGGCGGTCGGCAGCGTCAAGCTCACGCCGGGCGCCAGCGGCTTCCCCGACGTGCAGGCCGAGGTCTCGGTCACCGCCTACCGGGCTCCGCTTCCCGAGGTGGACGGGACGGGTGCTGCCGGCTCACCCGCCGCCTCTGCGGCGTCGGATTCGTCAGGCGCGGCGCCGTCCACCGCCGCACCCGCCAACGCGACGGACCCGTCGGCGGCCCAGCCTTCCACCGCTTCGAACACCGCCGGAGGTGACGCCCAGTGACACCGCTCCGCGGCCTCGGCCAGGATCTCATCGACAAGCGTCTGTGGCCGATCGCGCTCGTCCTCGTGGTTGCGATCATCGCGGCGCCCACCGTGCTCGCGCGGGGTGGATCCGGCGACGATGCCGCCGTCTCGACGCCCGTCGTACAGCCCGAGGGCCTTCGCGCGGCCGTCGTCGAGACGGCGGAGCCCGGCGCCGGTCCCACCAGTGGCTCACTGCGCAATCCGTTCTTCAACCCGCCTGATGAGGAGACGGCCGGCACCGCACAGCCCGCTGAGGGCGCCACCACCAGCCCGACGAACACCGGGAGCGCCGCCCCGGAGGGCGAGCCGACCACCGTCAGCACGACAACGGGCGACTCTGAGGAGTCCTCAGACGACACGGACTCCTCCTCCGGCACGGGGGAGGACCCCGAACCGACGAAGACCACGTCGAAGAAGGGCAGCGGCGAGACTGGCTACGACCTCAGTCTCCGATTCGGCATCGCCACCGAGGACGGTGAGCTGACGGCGATGAAGGACGTCCCGCGTCTCACGCCGCTCCCGACCACGGAGGAGCCGCTGTTCGTCTACATGGGCGTGTTGTCCGGGGGCAAGACCGCGGTCTTCCTGCTGGGCGACGGCATCGCCGGCAGCGAGGGCGACGGCGTCTGCCGTCCGTCTCCGACCCAGTGCGAGACGCTCGAGCTGAAGAAGGGCGAGACGCAGTTCCTCGAAGGCGCGCCCGCGCCGGTGGCGGAGGGACAGACGACCCCGCCGGAGCCCGGTCCGCAGTACCAGCTCGACGTGGTGTCATTGACCAAACGCGGCAGTGGCAAGGCCACCGGCGCGTCGAAGTCGCGGGGCAAGAAGGCGGCCAAGAAGGCGGCAAAGACCGCCAAGGCGGGCCGTAGCGAGGTGCGCAAGGCCCGCAAGCGCGGGGCGTCCGCGACCCTCGACCGCTACCGCTACGACGCGGCGTCCGGGGTCATCCGGCGCCTGACGCTCAAGCAGCGGGCCCGGGCCCGCGCCAGCGCTTCCGCGGGCCTGCGGGTGCGCCGGACGGGCACCGTGATCGCCAGCGGCGCGCTCCCGGGCTGACGCCGTCCTAGACTGCGGCAGGCAATGAGCCTGCGCATGACCACTGCCGGCGAGTCCCACGGGCCCGGCCTCACCTGCATCCTCGAAGGCCTGCCCGCCGGCCTCCAGCTCGACCGGGAGGCGCTGGACCGCGATCTGGCCCGCCGGCAGCTCGGCCACGGCCGCGGTGGCCGCATGAAGATCGAGACCGACCGGGCGGACGTCACCGCCGGTGTCCGGCACGGGCGCACGCTCGGCGGCCCGATCGCGCTGCAGGTGCCCAACCGCGACTACGCCAACTGGGAAGAGCGGATGAATCCGTGGCCCGTCGAAGCGGACGTCCCGGAGGTCCATCTCCCGCGCCCCGGTCACGCCGATCTGGTCGGCACGCAGAAGTACAACACGAGCGACGTGCGGGACATCCTCGAGCGCGCCAGCGCCCGTGAGACCGCCGCCCGCGTCGCGGGCGGCGCAGTCGCCCGGCAGTTCCTGCGCGAGGTCGGCGTCGAGATCCGCTCGCACGTCGTCTCCATCGGCGACGTCTTCGCGCCGCCGCGCACCGCGGCACTGACGGTCGAGGACTTCGAGGGCGTCGACGACGACCCCGTCCGCTGCCTGGACCAGGACGCGAGCCGCGCGATGGTGCAGTTCATCAACCAGCAGCGCATGGCCAACGAGTCGATCGGCGGGACCTTCGAGGTCCTCGCCTTCGGGCTCGTGCCGGGCCTGGGCTCCCACGTCGCCTGGGAGGAGCGAATCGACGGCAAGCTGGCCGGCGCGCTCGTCTCGATCCACGCGATCAAGGGCGTGGAGTTCGGCGACGGCTTCGCGCTCGGCGCGACGCCCGGCTCGGGGGCTCACGACGAGATCTTCTGGGACGGGTCGTTCGTGCGCGAGACCAACCACGCGGGCGGCATCGAGGGCGGCATGACGACGGGCGACCCGCTCATCGCGCGCGCCGCGATGAAGCCGCTGCCCACGCTCACCAAGCCGCTGCGCTCGGTCGACATCGACACGCACGAGCCCGCCGAGGCGCTGCGCGAGCGGACGGACTCCTGCACGGTGCCCGCCGCGGGCGTGGTCGGCGAGGCGATGGTCGCACTCGTGCTGGCCAGCGCCTACCGCGACAAGTTCGGCGGCGATCACATCGAGGACGTCCGCGAGGCCGTGGACCGGTATCGCGAGCGCATCGGGTGGCACGCGCACTCGTCTTCGTAGGGTTCATGGGGGCGGGCAAGTCGTCCGCCGCCAAGGACGCCGCCGCCCAGCTGGGAACCGTGCCGCTCGATGCCGACGAGGCGATCGAGCGTGACGCCGGTGTGTCGATCGCCGCCCTGTTCGACCGCGACGGCGAAGCCGCGTTCCGCGAGCGCGAGGAGCGCGTGATCGTCGAGCTGCTCGACCGTGCGGCCGACGGCCAGCCCGTCGCCCTCGGCGGCGGGGCGCTCGGATCGGCTCGCGTGCGGGAGGCGCTGCGCGATCACACCGTGGCGCTGCTCGAGGTCTCCGAGGACACGGCGTGGCGGCGGGCGCAGGGCGGCGACCGCCCGCTGGCGCGTGACCGCGAGCGCTTCGCCGCGTTGTGGCGCGAGCGTCAGGGCGTCTACGAGGACGCCGCGGACGCGTTCCTCGTCGAGGGTGGCCGCGAGGCGGTGGTCCGGGCGCTCCCGGCGCTGCAAGAGCTGGCCGCCACGCCCACCGGGGTGCGCCTCGCGTGGGCGACGAGCACCGGCGGGGACTACCCGGTGTGGTTCGGCGCCTGGCCCGACGCGCAGCCGACGGACGTGATGGTCACCGACGACCAGGTCGCCGCGGCGGTGCTCGGGGACCGGCTCGCCGAGGTGCCGCGGCTCACGTTCGCCGCCGGCGAGGAGCAGAAGACGCTGGCCACGGCCGAGGCGCTGTGGCGCGCGCTCGCGTCACGCGGCGCGACCCGGCGCACGCGGATCGTCGCGGTCGGCGGCGGGGTGGTCGGCGACATGGGCGGCTACGTCGCCGCGGCCTATCAGCGCGGCATCGACGTCGTGCACGTCCCGACGACGATCGTCGCGCAGGTCGAC
>SYBY01000031.1 GCA_005788585.1 Actinomycetota bacterium
CGGTCGGGCATGTGGAGCGGCCGACCCGGACCCCGGGCAACGTGCGCCTGCGCCACGTCCGCGACGTGACGTTCACGCGCAACGACTTCCGCCACCTCGGCGGCGTCGGCCTGGACTTCGACACCGGCAGCCAGGGCAACGTCGTCCTCGGCAACCGCTTCACCGACATCTCCTCGGCGGCGGTGCAGGTCGGCGGGGTGCTGCGCGCCGACCACCACCCGACGCAGCCCGCGGACGTCACCCGCGACAACCGGGTCGCCCACAACCTGATCAGTCACGTCGGCCGGGAGTACCAGGACGCCGCGGGCGTCTTCGTCGGCTACACGACCCGGACGACCATCGAGCACAACGACATCAGCGACGTCCCGTGGTCGGGCATCGCGCTCGGCTGGGGCTGGGGCCTCGTCGACCCCGGGAGCTTCCCCGGACTGCCCGGCGCCACGCCCGGCATGTGGGGCACATTCACGACGCCGACCACCAGTCGCGGCAACCGCGTGCTGCGCAACCGCATCCGCCGCTTCCTGTCGGTCGTGTGGGACGGCGGCGCCGTGTACACGCAGGGCCGCCAGGGCGCGAACGCCGGCGACGGCGAGCTCATCGCGGGCAACGTCGCGTCGGACAAGCGGCCCGCCGCCGGGGGCAACGTCTTCTACACCGACGGCGGGAGCCGGTACGTCACGCTGCAGGGCAACGTCTCGCTCGACAACCCCGTCGGCCGGATGGACTTCGGGCCGTGCGGGCTGACCGGCTCGCTGGAGCTCTGCGGCGTCAGGCTCCCGTACGGCAGCGATCGCGGCGGCTGCCGGCCCTTCGGCGACATCTCGTACCGCGGCAACTACTGGCAGCACCCCGAGCCGTTCTGGGGCGCGTGCCCGTACCCGCCGCACCCGGTGGGGGTCCGCGACGAGGGCAACGTCGTCGTCTCCTCGGCTGCGGGCGTGCCCCGGCGGGTCCTCGACGCCGCCGGGCGCCAGGGACGGTGGCGCTCGCGTGTCGGCGCCGGATAGGCCTGAGACGCACGAGAGCCGGCCCGAGGGCCGGCTCTGGACGCCATACCTGGGGGGAGACTCGAACTCCCGACCTCAGCATGATGAGTGCTGCGCTCTAACCAGCTGAGCTACCCAGGCGCGACCCGACGAAGACTAGATGATTGGTTCCGCGACGCGCCGGTGCGTCCGCGCGGCCCAACCACCGCGTCGCGGAACCGACCATCTAGCCGAGGGGCCAGCACCTTTCCGCGTTCATCCGTGTTCCATCCGCAATGAGCCATCTGCGCGCCGTATGCTCCGCTGCCGTGTCCCGGTCCCTGGTCCTGTCCCTCGCCGCGCTGCTGACCGCAGTGCTCGTCGCCTTCGGCGCGCACAGCGCGAGCGGGCAGTCGACCACCGAAACGCCCGAGACCGGTACGACACCGACGCTGCCCGGCAGCCCGGGGACGACGGCGGTCACGGTCAAGGGGTCGACGGTCGTGCGACTCGACAGCATCCTCTTCGAGACGCTTACGGCCGCCGGCGCGAAGGTCCGCACGAAGAAGCCGGCGACGAAGACCAAGACCGGGGCGAAGTTCCGGGTCAGCGCCGTGCAGCTCGGCAAGGACGGCATCTCGTACCTGCTCAAGCACAAGGGCGAGATGCGGATCTCCACCCGCACGCGGTCGCTGCGCATCACCAATCCGACGGCCTCGGTCGGGCAAACCACCGGCAGTGGCGACTTCATGGCCACGGTGGGCGGCAAGCGGCTGAAGCTCGCCACGCTGCAGATCGACATCGGCGCGCTCGAGCAGACGGGCTCGGGCATCAACGCGGACAACGTCGATCTGAAGATGACCGCGCGGATGGCGAAGGAGCTCAACCGCGTGCTCGGGACGACCGCGCTGCTCGAGGGCACCACCCTGGGCAAGGCCACGGTCCGCGTGCTGACCGAGGAGTAGGAGCGCGCACGCGCCAGGCGGTGAACCCAGGGGGGACGGCGTGGGAAGTGCCGGGCGTCCACCAACTCCCCTCGGAGGTCTGCCTGACATGCCGCGCCCATCGCGCCGGACCGTGACGGTCCTCACCACCGCCGCCCTCATCGCGGCGGCCGCCCCCGCCGGCGCCCACGCCACATTCGGCCAGGGCAAGAAGCCCGGCGCCAAGCCCACGACCGAGCTCGTCGGCGTCACGAAGGGCACGAAGCTCGTGCGGTTCGACGCGGACCGTCCCGCGATCGCGCGCCAGATCCCGATCCGCGGCCTGGCCGACGGTGAGTCCGTCGTCGGGCTTGACACCCGACCGGCCGGCGGCGCGCTGTACGCGCTGGGCGACAGCGGGCGGATCTACGTCGTCGACCCCCGGACGGGCGCGAGCACCCCGGCGGGTGCGCCGTTCACCCCGCAGCTCGACGGCGAGTTCTTCGGGTTCGACTTCAACCCGGCGGTCGACCGCATCCGGCTGACCTCCGACGCCAACCAGAACCTGCGGCTCGTCCCCGACACCGGCCAGGTGGCGTTCACCGACGGCGCGCTCGGCTACGTCGCCGGCGACCCGTCAGCGGGCCGCGATCCGGCGGTCGTCGGCAGCGCGTACACGAACCCCGACACCGACCCGGCGACCGGGACGATGCTCTACAACGTCGACGCCGCCCGGGACGCCCTCGTCCTGCAGGACCCGCCCAATGACGGCGGCCTGAAGACCGTCGGCGCGCTCGGCGTCAACGTCGGCTACCGCGGCGGCTTCGACATCGGCGCCGACGGCACCGCGTACGCGGCGTTCATCCCGCGCGGCGCACGCGCATCGTCGCTCTACACGATCGATCTGGCGACCGGCGCCGCGACCGCCGAGGGCCGGATCGGCTTCCTGCGTGGCGTCAAGCTCGACGCGCTCGCGATCCTGCCGTAAAGGCAGATAGACGGCCGGGGCCCGCTCACCCCGGGCACCCGGCCGTCTCTGATAGATCGTCGTCAAGCTGCGGCTTGCTGCCATCCGCGCCCGGCAGCAGACATGCTCCGGAATAAGCCGCATCATCCCTACGGCCCATTGCGGTCAGGTCTGCCAAGCTGGCCGAGCCGATGCTGATCGCCGTGCCGAACATGTCCGAGGGCCGGGACCTCGTCGTCGTGGGCGCGGTCGCCGACGCGTTCGCGAGCGAACACGCCCGCGTGCTGGACGTCCACGACGACCCCGATCACCACCGCTCGGTCGTCACCCTCGCCGGTCCGGCGGGCACCATCGCCCCGGCGCTCGCCGCCGGCGCCGCCGAGGCGGTCGCCCGCATCGACCTGCGCCGCGAGCGCGGGAGCCACCCGCACGTCGGCGTCGTCGAGGTAGACGACGGGACAGACGTCGACGACG
>SYBY01000230.1 GCA_005788585.1 Actinomycetota bacterium
CGGTGGTGCCTACGGGGTGAGCTGACGGGCTCGCGCATGAGGTCTGCGCTACGACGCACCTTGGCGTCGATTCGCCCCAACGACGTGGGTCCCCCGCTCCAGCACGGCGGACCGTGCCGGATTCGGCGTTCTGTCAACCAGCACGGTAGCGAGAATCGAGGACGGGGTCGCGTCAGCCCATCGCCCCGAGCGATTCGGGCAGGATCTGGCCGCCGTCCACGACCAGCGACTGGCCGGTCACATACCCCGCCTCGGGGCTCGCGAAATACAGGCACGCGTGGCCGATGTCACGGACGCTGCCCAGCCGCTTCTGGGGGATCGCCTCCTCCATCGAGGCGATGTAGTCCGGCCCCATGTCGACCAGGCCCTCGGTGCGGATGTTGCCCGGGAGCACGGCGTTGACCGTGATGCCCTTCGGCGCGAGCTCGATCGCCGCGGTGCGCATGAAGCCCAGCTGCGCCGCCTTCGTCGCGCCGTAGTGCGACCAGCCCGTGAAGCCGGTCACGGGCCCGGTGATCGACGAGGTGAGCACGACCCGCCCCCGGCCCGACGCCTCCAGCGCGGGGATCGCGTGACGGACGGTCATGATGCACCCGTGGACGTTGATCGCGAAGATCTCGCGCAGGTCCACGGACGTCATCTCGGCCAGCGGGCGCTCTGGGAACACCCCGGCGTTCGCGCAGACGACGTCGAGGCCGCCGAGCAGCTCGATCGTCTCGTGCACGGCCCGCGCGCAGTCCTCGGGCACGCCGACGTCCTGCTTGACGAAGCGGACCTTGCCGCCGGCGCTGACGGTCAGATCACGGACGGCTTCCTCGCCGGCCTCGGCGTTGCGGCCGGTGATGACGACATCGGCACCGGCGCCGGCGAACACGGCGGCGATGCCCTTGCCGATGCCCTTCGTCGCGCCGGTGACGAGGACCTTGCGGCCACGAGGTGCGCTGAACATGCGGGAGACGGCTCCTTCGAACGGATGCGATGGACTGCTGACGAGCGGGGCGGGACAGCCCACCGGCACCACCGCGTCTCCCTGCGGCGTCCCGGTTTCGTGGCGCCGGAACCTAGCAGCGACCGCCCTCCTCGACTACGCTGACGGGCGTTCCAGGGGGGACTCCGGGGGGAGACCAATGCTGCGCACGATCGCCGCTGCCGTCACGCTGACGGCCGCACTCGCCACGGCAGGGCCGGCCGCCGCCGAGCCGCTGCCGGTGAAGTACGACTTCATCGACGCGATCCTCAAGGGACAGGCGCGGCCGAACGCTGCCCCACCCGGGACGAACGACTTCGCGTGCCGCCCGAGCGCCGAGCATCCCAACCCGGTGGTGCTCGTCCACGGCACGGGCGCGAACATGGCGCTGAGCTGGCGCGCCATCGGCCCCGAGTTGAAGAACCGCGGCTTCTGCGTCTTCGCGCTGAACTACGGGCGCCTGTACCCCGGTCCGTCCTTCGGCCTGGCGCGCATCGAGCGCTCGGCCCGGGAGCTCGGCGTGTTCATCGACCGCGTGCTCGCGGCCACCGGCGCGGCGAAGGTCGACATCATCGGGCACTCGCAGGGCGGGATGATGCCGCGCCAGTACCTGCGCTTCGAGGGCGGCGCCGGCAAAGTGGGCACGCTCATCGGCATGTCGCCCTCGAACCACGGCTCGGGCGATCCGGACGAGGCCGAGGCCCCGTCGCGCGTCCCGGCCTGGTTGCGCAACTGGCTGCGCTCGCTGACGTCGTCGTTCGCCCCGGCCTTTGCGCAGCAGAGCGCCGGTTCCCCGTTCATGCGCCAGCTCAACGAGGGGGGCGACACCGTGCCCGGCGTGCGGTACGTCGTCATCCAGACGCGCTACGACGAGATCGTCACACCGTGGACGTCCGCGCTGCTCGACGGGCCGAACGTGACGAACATCGTCGTGCAGGACGGCTGCGAGCAGAACAGGATCGACCATGCGGCGATCGTCTACGACCGCCGCGCCGTCGGTCACGCGCTGCGCGCGCTGGATCCGTCGGACACCAGCCCGGTGCCGTGCACACGGCCGCGCCCGTGGGTGGGCGGCTGACTACGCCTCCGGCGTGAGCTCGAGCTCTCCGGCGATCGCGCGGGCGATCGTCTGGAGGGTCGCGACCTCCTCGGTCGTCCAGAGCCGCGGCCGGCGGTCGACGACGCACAGCGCCCCGTGGACGGGACCGTCGGCCTCTCGGGCCAGAGGCGCCCCGACGAAGGCGACGACGCGCTCGAAGTGCGGCTGCGACGGATCCAGCTCGGCGTAGCCGTCATGGACCACGACAGGACGTCCGGTGATGGCCACGCGCTGCGTGTGCGCCCGCAGGCGTGGCCCGGGTCGCGCCGTGGAACACGATGGCCCTGTCGCGGCATCAACGAGCCACACGTACGCGATCGGAGCACCCGTCACGCTGCCGGCGAGATCGACGAGGCGCGAGATGGCGTCACAGAGGGCGTCGGGGGTCCCGAGGGAGGGCGTGGAGCGAGAGAGGTCAGATGAGGTCATGGGATCCCAACGACCACCCGCGTCTGATGCATGACCCCAGTTGGACACCTGTCCAACGCTCTGCCTCCCCGGCTTCCGGCAGACCGCGCCGCCGGGCCGGGCGCTCACACCCGGCCCATACCGAAACGGCCCCCTCGTCAGCCCTGAAGGCGGCCGCTGAGCTCGGCCCGCAGGACGGCCAGCTCGACCACCGCGGTCCCGATGTACGCGGCCTTGGCGGCGGCGAGCTCGGACTGCAGGTCCTCGGCGTACGCGCCGTCGCGGTCCAGGCCGTGGAGCGCGGCGAGCGCCTTCTCGGCCTCGAGCACCGCGACCTGCTCGCGCAGCAGCGGGGCGGGGTGCGGCTCGGCCCACCGCGGCTCGTCCTCGGGGATGGGCGCGAGCATGGGGAGCGGAAGCGGCTCACGCGCCGCGACCTGCGGTGCGTCAGGAGGCGCACTCGGCTGCGCGGGCCGCGGTGAACGACGACGCAGCAGGGCGGAGAACGGGAAGTGCTGGCTGATGGACGGCATGGCGGGCTCCTTTTGGTGATGGAGGCGTTCCTCGACAGTGCACACCGTGACGCGTCACTGCACGGGGGTCATCGGGGACCACCCCAACGTGACCCCCACACTTTTGGACGCCCGCCGGCGCCGTCCTATTCCCGCGGGGCGGCTACCGCGGGTCGCCGAGCCCGAGGTCGCGGCCGATGATCTCCTTCATGATCTCGTTCGACCCGGCCCAGATCCGGGTCACGCGCGCATCCATCCACGCGTGCGCGACCTCGTACTCCTCCATGTAGCCGTAGCCGCCGTGCAGCTGCACGCACGCGTCGATGATCTGGCCCTGGACGTCGCTGCTCCACCACTTCGCCTTCGCGGCATCGACGGGTGACAGCTCGCCAGCGGCGTGTGCGGCGGTGCACTGGTCGACGTACGCCTGGGTGACGTCCAGCCGCGTGACGAGGTCGGCGAGCAGGAACCGGTTGTGCTGGAAGGTGCCGATCGGCCGGCGGAACGCGTTGCGGTCCTTGGCGTACTGCAGCGTGATGTCGAGCGCCGCCCGGGCGTGCGCGATGTTCGTGATCGCCGAACCCATCCGCTCCTGGGCGAGGTGTTCCATCATGTGCTTGAAGCCGCCGTCGAGCTCGCCGATGACGAGCTCGTCGGGGACGTGGACGTCCTCGAAGAACAGCTCGGCGGTGTCGGCCTCGTGCTGGCCGACCTTCTCCAGGACGCGCCCGCGCGTGAAGCCCTCCATTCCCTCCTCGATGCCGAAGAGCGTGATGCCGCGACCCTTCGGCCCGCCGCCGGTGCGCGCGGCGGTCACGATGAGGTCCGCGCTGCCGCCGTTGGTGATGAACGTCTTCGAGCCGTTGATGATCCAGCCGTCGCCGTTGCGCACCGCCGACGTCTTCAGCCCGCCGAGATCGGAACCCGCCTCGGGCTCGGTCATGCCGATCGCCGTGACGATGTCGCCGCTGCAGAACCCGGGCAGCCAGCGCTGCTTCTGCTCCTCGGTCGTGAGGCGCAGCAGGTACGGGGCGATGATGTCGACCTGGATGCCGAAGCTCGACCCGTAGGCGACGCCGATGCGCGAGAGCTCCTCGTTGAGCACCGCGTTGAAGCGGAAGTCGTCGATGTCGCTGCCGCCGTACTCGGCCGGCACGCCCAGGCCGAGGAACCCGAGCTCGCCGGCCTTCTTCCACGTCTCCCGGTCGATGAGGCGGTCCTTGCGGTGCTGTTCGCGCCGGGGCAGGACCTCCTTCGCGACGAACGCCTGCACGCTCTCGCGGAAGAGCTCGTGCTCGGGCTCGAAGAGCGTGCGCTTCAACGACATGGCGGGGGACCTCCGGGGATGGGTACCAAGTACGACTCGGTACTCATCATCGCGCATCACCCGGGGCGGCCGGCGTCCCGGCCGCCCCGGCGATCCACCCCCTACGCGCCGCGGACGTCCCAGGGGCCCCAGATCGCGAACGTCAGGCCGCGATTCTCGATGGGCTGGGTCTCGGGCGTCTCGCCGGTCGCGAGCCGCTCGCCCTGATGGTTGACGAAGAACGTCTTGCCGTCGGCGCTGAAGCAGCCACCGCAGAACTCGCTGCCGGTGAGCAGGCCCTTGGCGAAGTCGTAGATCCGCCCCTGCGGGGTGACGCCCCGGACGAACTGCTCGCCGGCGCTGTCCTCCTGCAGGAAGACGTCACCCGTCGCCGGGACGACGTTGACGTTGTCCGGGTTCTCCAGGACGGCAGCGTCGTCGGACTCGAGGATCAGCTTGAGCTTGTCGGTGCCGTTGCGATCGGGATCGATCTCCCAGAGCTGGCCGAGCTGCGCCTCCCCGCCCGTCGTGCAGTCGAAGTACACGCGGCTCTTGGTCGCCCAGGCACCCTCGGTACGGTCGAAGATCGCGGCGCCCTTGGCCTGCGCCTGCTGACGGACGGTGTCGGTCAGCGGGTTGGGCTCGTCGATCGTGACCCACTCGACGTCGAACGTGTCGCCAGGGTTGGCGAGGTTCGCATCGAAGTTCGGCTGGCCCTTGACGACCAGCGCCTGCAGCTCGCCGCCGAAGTCGGCGAGATCGCCGTACTCCTTCGGCTGCTTGGCCGGGACGAACCGGTACAGGCACGCGTCCCCGCGGTCCTCGGTCTGGTAGAGCACCCCGTCCAGCCAGGCGACGGCCTCGCGCGCGAAGCGACCCGCGTCGATGATCGGCTGCGGCGTCACGGCCTTCGTCGCGTCGGCCGGGATCTCGAAGGCGTAGCCGTGCGGCACGCCGCCGGACGGCGAGCTTGAGTTCGCGCCGTAATTGAAGATCTCCTCGCAGCTGATCCAGGTGCCCCACGGCGTCTCGCCACCGGCGCAGTTGGTGTGGGTGCCGCCGAGGACGCCGAAGACCTCCTGCAGCTTGCGGTCCGGGCCGACGACGAGCTTCGTGTTGCCCCCGCGAACCTCGACGTTCGGGTCGTAGCGCTTGCTCGTCGGAACCGGCACCGTGATCTCTCCCGGGCGGGAGCGGTTCTCGTGGTTGCGGATGAGCACCGTCGTGTTCTTCGGCCCCTTGAACGCGCCCATGCCGTCGAAGATGCCGGGAGTCGGGTTGCCGTCGCGCATCGGGTCGCCGGACTTGTTGATCAGCCGGTAGCGGAACCCGCGCGGGAGGGCGAGGAACTTCTGCCCCGTCTCGATCTCCACCGTGGGGAACAGCTTGCCGTAGCCCGCTGCCGCCGGGACGGCGCCCTGTGCGGTGTTGGCGGCGAGCGCGCTCAGCGGGCCGCCGATGGCGAGGCCGCCACCGATCGCCGCCGAACCCTGCACGAACGTCCTGCGTGACACATCGACTGCCATGGGGTGGATGCCCTCCGGTGCTGGAAAGTGGACTCCTGAAGTCCTATGCCCCGGGGCACCCCGAGAATGTGACGAGGCTGTAGGCGGGCTGTGACGATGCTGTGACGCGGACTTCAGGATCCGGTGCGACGGCGTAGGCTCGGCGTCGATGGAAGGCCGCGACGTCTACGCCCATCCGCCCCCGCCGCCCCGCCGGACCGACGAGACGCGGGTCTCGCGGCGCGCGCTCTTCGGCCTGCGCATGGCGGGACGCGCCCGGGCGGAGATCGACTACGAAGGGGCCACCGCGCGCGTCCGCGCCGATGCGGAAGCCGCAACGGCATGGCCGCTGCTCGACCGGCTCGGTCCCGTCGCCGAGCTCCTGGCCGAGCTCACCGAGGTGGCATCGGAGGAGCGCGTGCTCGACGCCGGCGCCGGGGACGGCAACGTCGCGCGAGCGTGCCGGGCGCTGGGCGCGCGCGTCGACGCGTGCGACCTCGCCGCCGCCGCCGTCGCGCGGGGGCGCGAGCGGTGCGACCCGGCGGTCACCTGGCAGCAGGCCGACCTCCAGGCACTGCCGTACGGGAACGGCGAGTTCGATGTCGTGATCACCGCCTTCGGCGCCCAGCAGGCGCCGCGCGTCGATCGGACCATCGACGAGCTCGTGCGCGTGTGCCGGCCTGGTGGCCGGATCGCGGTTGCCGCGTGGGTGCCGCGCGGCCTGCCCGGCGGGCTCATCGAGCACGCCGAGCACGTGCGTCCGCCCGCCGACGGCATCGCGTCGATGACGACGTGGGGCCGTGACGCCGTCATCCGCAACCGGCTCGGGCCCTTCCTTGAGGACCTCGAGGTCCGGACGCGCACCGTCAGGATCGCGGGCCTGAGCCCGGACGAGCTCTTCGCCGCGTTGACTCCGGGGACGTTCACCGCAGCACAGCGCGAGGAGCTGCGACCCGCGTTCGACCGCCTGCTGGCGGCATCGAGCAACGATCCGGGCACCGTCGAGCTGGATGCTCGCTACATCGTCGTCGCGGGCCGCCGGCCAACATGAGCGCGAACGCGCCAACTTACTCGCGGTAGAGCGCCAGCTGGCCGAACACCTTGGCATCCCCACCTTCGGGGATGCTGATGCCGGTCGTCCACTGCGACATCCTCGTGCTGAGCCCCGCGTCGCGCGTCCGCGACGAACTGGCGCAGCGCGTCATCGCTCTGACGCAGGGAGCAGTCCACTCCGCCGCCTCGATCGACGACGCGCTGCCGCTGCTCGCCGGCGGCCGCCACGTCGTGCTCGCCGACCCGGCCGCAGGCGATGCCGCGACCTGCGCCGCGCGGTTGCCCGAGGCTGGCGGCAGCGTCGGCATCGTCATGCTCGCCGCCACGCCGCCCGCTCCCCTGCCGGTGGGGGTCGTGCAGGCGGTACCGGTCTCGGCGACCGACATCGAGCTGGGGCTGGCCGTGGGCCAGGCAGCGCAGTACGCCGCAGACGCCCCCACACGGACCGACGTCGCGCGCGAGCTGGACGAGCTCACCGGGGTCATGCCCGACGCCGCCGCACTGCTCTTCGACCGCAACCTGATCTGCCGGGTCGCGCGCGGACCACTGGTCGACCGGATCCTGCACGTCTCGATCGACCTCACCGGGCAGACCGCCGAGCAGATGGCGGGCCCCCGGTGGAAGATCACCCGCCCCTACTGGGAGGCGGCCCTGCGCGGGTCCCGCCAGCGCTTCGACTACGACGTCCCCGAGACCGATCACGTCTACGCCACCGACCTGATCCCCCGCCGCGCGGGCGGGCGCGTGATCGACATCGTGTGCGTCATCGCCGACGTGACCGCGCAGCGTCGCGCGGAGGCGGCCGAGACTGCGGCCCGCGACGAGCTGGCCCGCAGCGAAGCGCGGTACCGGGCCATGGTCGACAACCTGCACGAGGGCGTGGCCCTGCTCGACGCCGAGCGCGCCTGGGTGGCCAACGCGAGCGCCCTGCGCATCCTCGGCCTCACCGCCGAGCAGCTCGCCGGCGCGGAGCGGCTGCCCGACGGCTGGTACGCGATGGACGAGGACGGCTCCCGCCTCGCGCTGCGCGACCTGCCGGGTCACCGGACGCAGCGCGACGGCGACGCGCACACCGACCGCACCCTGGGGCTGCACCTCCCGGACGGGACGGTGCGCTGGCTGCTGGTCAACACGGAGCCCATCGCGTCGGCGACCGACCCGGCGCGGCGCGAGGTCGTCTCCTCGTTCATCGACATCACGGCCCAGCGCGAAGCCGAGCGCGCGCTCGCCCGCGAGCACGCCGACCTGGCCGAGGCCCAGCGGATCGCGCGCATGGGCTCGTGGCGCATCGCCCTCCCGGATTTCGACTGGACCTGGTCGGACGAGGCCTGCCGCATCTTCGGCCGGTCCCCCGGAGACCCGCCCGCGGACTTCTCGGAGTTCCTCGCGCACGCGCACCCGGAGGACCGCGAGTTCCTGTCGCGGACCTGGGACCGGCGCCTGCGCCATCCGGCCGGCCCGATCGAGCTCTACTTCCGGATCATGCACCGCGCGGGCACCGTCGCGTACCTTCACATGCGGGCGCACGTCGAGCGCGACGAGCAGGGCCATCCGACGGCGATCGCCGGCGTGATCCAGGACATCAGCGAGCGGCAGGAGGCCGAGCTCGCGCTGCGGGCGGCCCAGCGCCGGTTCGAGGCCGCGTTCGACGAGGCGCCGATCGGAATGATCCTCATGGACGCCGACGGCCGCAACATCCGCGTCAACCACGCGATCTGCGAGCTCACCGGCCACAGCCACGCCGAGCTGCTGCGCATGCGCCACGGCGTGATGAGCGCGACCGACCCCGCGGCGGAGGACCTGCAGGCGCTCGGCGACCTCCTGGCGGGAACGGCACAGCGGTGGACCGCGGAGCGACGGCTCATCGCCTCCGACGGACGCGCGATGTGGGTCCAGCTGTCGGCGGCGCGGCTGCAGGTCGCCCCCGACGAGCCGCCGATGATCCTCTGCCACTACCTCGACATCAGCCACCGCCACCGGCTGGAGCGGCGGCTGCGCCACCTCGCCGAGCACGACCCGCTGACGGGCGTGCCCAACCGGCGCGCGTGGGAGGCGCAGGTGCCGCAGGCGATCAGCGAAGCGGAGCAGACCGGCGCGCCGCTGGGCATCGCCCTGCTCGACCTCAACGGCTTCAAGGCGATCAACGACACCCTCGGCCATGACGCAGGAGACCGCGTGCTGCGGGAGGTCGCCGCGGCGTGGCGGGGCCAGCTTCGGGACAGCGACATGCTCGCCCGGCTCGGCGGCGACGAGTTCGCCGTCCTGCTGCCCGACTGCGGCGAGGGCGACCTCGACGAGCTCGCCCGCCGGCTGCGGACCGCCCTGGAGTACGGGCCTGGCTGCGCGGTGGGCGCGGTGACGCGACGCCCGGGCGAGAGCGTCGAGGACCTCGTCCGGCGGGCCGACGCGGCGCTCTACCGCGACAAGCTCGCATTCCGGAAGACTTCCTAGCCGCTGAACCGGGGTTTCCCCGGGTGCGGGCGGCCGAGCCAGGTGGGAGGATGCCGCGCGCGTGTACCCGCGCCACTCTCTTTCCCTCAGCGAGGCGGCACCATGAGCGACGAGACCGAACGCACGGCGGACCCTGAGCAGCCTGCAGAAGCCGCCGCGGTCCCGCCCTCACGCGGCCGCATCTACACCGCCCGCGCGCTCGTCGTCCTCGCACTGCTGGTCGGGACACTGTCGATCTTCGCCACGTGGGCGCGCGAGCAGCTGCTGAACACCGACCAGTGGGTCGAGACGAGCACCGAGCTGCTCGAGAACCGCGAGATCAACGACCAGATCGCGAACTTCCTCGTCGACTCGCTGTACGAGAACGTGGACGTCAGCCAGCAGCTCGCCGACCGGCTCCCGCCCGAGCTGCAGCCGCTCGCGCCCGCCGCCGCCGCCGCGGTGCGCCAGGGACTCGACCGCATCTCGGACCGCGCGCTGGAGGACCCGCGCACGCAGAACCTCTGGGCCGACGCGAACCGCGTCGCCCACGAGCAGCTCGTCGCGATCATCCTGGAGGAGGGTTCCGGGCCGGTGAGCACGGCGGACGGCGTCGTGGTGCTCGACCTGCGCAGCATCCTCACCCAGATCGGGCAGCGCATCGGGTTGCCGAACTCCGTCCTCCAGCGCATCCCCGATAGCGCGGCGGAGATCGAGATCGTCCGCTCGGACGAGCTGAAGACCGCGCAGAACGCAGCGCAGCTGCTGAAGACGGGGTCGTACGTGCTGACGTTCCTGACCCTCGGCCTGCTGATCCTCGCGGTGTGGCTCGCCCGCGGCCGCCGGCGGGCCACGATGCTCGCGGCGGGCTGGGCGCTCATCGCGGCCGGCGCGATCGTCCTGCTCGCACGCGGGATCGCCGGTCAGTACGTCGTCGACGCGCT
The DNA here is from genome assembly GCA_005788585.1 of Actinomycetota bacterium. Next base: position 10,225 of record SYBY01000230.1, read on the forward strand.
GACGAGCACGGCGTCGGTGCAGGGTTCGGCCACCGCGGCCTGGGACATCGGCACGTCGCTGCTCCACACGCTGGGCTGGCAGGCGGTGATCATCGGCGCGGGCGTCGTGATCGCCGCGTGGCTCGCCGGGCCCGCCCGGCCCGCCACCGCGGTGCGGCGCATCAGCGCACCGGCGCTCCAGCAGCGGCCCGACGCGGTCGGCATCGGGGTGGGCGTCGCGCTCATCCTGCTCATCGCGTGGGCGCCGATCCCCGCGTTGCGGCGGCCGTCCTTCGTGCTGCTGCTCGTCGTGCTCGTGGGGATCGGGGTGTACGCGCTGCGGCGCCAGACGCAGCATGAGTTCCCCGACGCCGAAGGCACCGGGATCGACCTCGCGGCCCTGCGCGCGAAGGCGTCCGGCGCGGCGGGCTCGGTCAGGCGCGCGGCGGCGAAGGTCGGGCCCGGTGGTGAGCCCGTCGCGCTGCCTCCCGCGGCGGATCCGGCCGAGGCGCGCATCGCCGCGCTGGAGCGCCTGGCCGCCCTGCGTGACGCCGGGGTCCTCGACGACGACGAGCTCGCGTCCGAGAAGGCCAGGCTGCTCCACGCATGAGCACCCCGCCCGAAGACCCCCGGGTGCCGCGCGCGATCGGGTGGCACCCGGAGACGCCGCGCCTGCGCCCGATCCGGCTGGTCATCTCCTGGTTCGTCTCGGCGATCGCGCTGCTCGTGGCGGCGTCGATCGTGCCGGACGTCGAGATCGAAGGCGTCGGAGGCGCCCTGGCCGTCACCGCCGTCATCGCGGTCGTCAACGCGGTGCTGCCGCCGCTCATCGCAGCGATGCGGCTGCCGCTGACGCTCCTGCTCGGGTTCGTCCTCGTCCTGATCGTCGACGCCCTCGCCCTGAAGTGGGCGAGCGACCTCATCGAGGGGTCGTTCGGCATCGACAGCTACGGGCTCGCATTCGCGACGTCGCTCCTCGCCGCCGCGGTGGACCTCATCCTGCAGGTGTTCCTCGGCACCAACGACGACGAGCAGTACACGCTGCGGGTCGTGCGCCGGATCGCGCGGCGGCAGGGGCGCATCGAGCACGACGGGGCGCCGGGCCTCATCTGCCTGGAGATCGACGGACTCGGCCTGCCGGTCCTGGAGCGTGCGATGCGCAGCGGTCACGCGCCGCACCTCACGCGCTGGCTGTTCGAGGACGGCTACCGGCTGGTGCAGTGGGAGACCGACCTGTCGTCCCAGACCGGCGCGAGCCAGGCGGGCATCCTGCTCGGCTCCAACGAGGGCATCCCGGCCTTCCGCTGGGTCGAGAAGGACCGTGGCGTGATCATGAGCTGCTCGCGCCCGCAGGACTGCGTGGAGATCGAGCGCCGCCACGCGACAGGCGACGGGCTGCTCGCCAACGGCGGGGCCAGCCGCGGCAACCTGCTCAGCGGCGAGGCCGACGACGCGATCCTCACGATCAGCCGCCTGGCCGACGAGTTCCGGGCCAACCCGGGCTACCGCGGGTTCCTGGCCAACGGCTTCAACGTCACGCGGATGGTCGTGCTGTTCGGCTGGGAGGTCGCGCTGGAGCTCACCGCCGCGGCACGGCAGAAGCGGCGCGACATCCGCCCGCGCGGCCATCGCGGCGGCGTCTATCCGTTCCTGCGCGCGGTGATGTGCGTCTTCGTGCGCGACCTCGTGGTCTACAGCGTGCTGACCGACATGATGCGCGGCCGGCCCGTGGTCTACGCGACGTTCGCGTCCTACGACGAGGTCGCCCACCACTCCGGCCTGGAGCGCCCCGACACGCTGGAGGCGCTGCGCAAGCTCGACCAGCAGTTCGGCCGCATCGCCGCCGCGCGCCCCTACGCGCAGCGGCCGTACGACATCGTCGTGCTCTCCGACCACGGCCAGACGCAGGGCGCGACCTTCAAGCAGCGCCACGGCTACGGCCTGGACGACCTCGTCTCGCGCTCGCTGGAGCGCACCGACGGCATCGTGTCCCTGATGGGCGGCGACGAGATCGACGCCGTCCCGCGCGCCGCGCTCGGCGAGGCGACGGGCCGGCCGAGCGTGGTCACCGAGAAGGACGACGAGCCCGGCGGCGACGCGGGCGTGCCGGTGGGCGACCGCAGCACCGTGGTCCTGGGCTCCGGCAACCTCGGGCTCATCTACCTCATGGAAGAGGCACGGCGGCTGACGTACGAGGAGCTCATGGAGCGCCACCCGCGGCTCATCCCGTCGCTGCGCGAGCACGAGCACATCGGGTGGCTGCTGGTGCGGTCCTCCGAACGCGGGCCCCTGGTCCTGGGGCCGAAGGGCGAGCGCGAACTGGCGACCGGGACCGTCACAGGCGAGGACCCGCTCGCCCCGTTCTCCCCGACCGCGGCGCGCCACCTGCTGCGCACCGACGGCTTCGAGCACGTCGCCGACATCATGGTGGGCAGCTTCTACGACCCGCACCTCGACGAGGGCTGCGCGTTCGAGGAGCTCATCAGCTTCCACGGCGGCCTCGGCGGGGAGCAGACCGAGCCGTTCATCCTGGCCCCCGCGCACCTGCCGCTCCCCGACGAGGAGCTCATCGGGGCGGCGGCGGTGCACGGGGTGTTGATGGGCTGGCGTCCTGACCGTTAGCGCTTGAGCGTCAGCGTGCCGGTGACCTTGCCGGCCGTGATCTTCAGCGTGACGCTGCGCTTGCGGGCGAGGCTGCGGCGGGCCGCCTTCGTGAACTTCAGGGTCACCGTCGCCGTCCCGTTCGCGGCGGCCTTCGCGCGGCCGGTCGCGACGGTGCGCTTGCCCTGCTTGGCCTTGGCGGTGAACGCCTTGCCCGCGGGCAGGCCGCTGAGCTTGACCTTCATCCCGCTGCGCAGCGCGGCGCGCAGCTTGACGGTCTTGGCGAACGCGACCTTCTTCGTCTTCGCAGCGGTCTTGGTGGTGCCGTCGTTCGCGGTCGTGCCCGTCGCGGTTCCGCGCTCGACCGTCTCGCAGTTGCTGTTCACCACGTCGGCGGTGTCGACGATCGCCCGGTCGTTGCCGACGCCGCAGTCGATGCTGTCGATCTCGCCGTCACGGGCGTTGATGACGTCGTTGCCGTGCGGCAGCGTGCAGCTCTGCAGGACGCCGCACTGCGAGCCGGTGAAGTCGCCGTTGATGGTGTCGCGCCCCGGGCCGCCGGTGAGGACGTCGTCGCCGAAGCCGCCCTCGATCTGGTCGTTGCCCGCGCCGCCGTCGATGGTCTGGCTGCCGTTCGACGCGAGGAGGACGTCGTCTCCGCCCAGGCCGTTGACGGTCGAGGAGCCGAGGTCGCTCGGCGCGTAGATCTCGACGCGGTCGGGGCCGTCGCTCATCGTGTACTCGCCGGGCGCGAAGGCCTTGACGTGCTCGATGTTCATGACGTTGTCGCGCTCGCCGGGGCGGCCGTCGTTGGCCTGACCGTCGAGGGTCACGGTGACGCGCTTGCCGCGCTTCTCGGAGCTGTTGTCGGCCCAGTCGTCGACCTGGTCGAACCCGGCGCCGCCGTCGACGATGTCGTTGCCGTCGGTGTAGCGGTCGGGCTGCAGGAAGTCGTCGCCGCCGTCGCCGTGGAGCTGGTCGTCGCCGGCGCCGCCGATCATCTTGTCGTCGCCCTCGCCGCCGCGCAGGACGTCGTTGCCGACCTCGGATTCGAGCTCGTCGGCACCGTCGCCACCGAGCAGGGTGGCGGGTAGCGCCGCGGCGTTCTTCAGCTTGTCCTCGCCTGCGCCGCCGTCGAAGGTGATCGGCACAGAGGGCGCGCTGGGCAGCGTGTAGCCCCTGTCGGCGCCGTCGCCGAGCTCGACGACCATGCGTGCGGGGATGTCGCACTGCGCCGGGAAGTCCTCGGACAAGCGCGTACACCGGTCCGGTGGGAAGCTCATCGTCGTCGCCCCTGAATCGGAGACCGAGATGCGGCCCGCCTGCTCGCCGGAGATGCCGACGAAGTTCGCTTCACCGGGCGCGGCGCGCAGGACGAGGGTGTCGCCCTCGTAGGTCAGCGAGGACGCCGACGCGCCCGCAGGAAGCAGGGCGAGTGCGGCGCAGGCGGCGACAAGTGGGGTGCGGCGCATGGGACGACTCCTTGAGACTCGGGGCCGCAGCGGAAGTGCTGCGGTGTCGTCATCCTGCGGCGCACGCACCCTCGTGGCATTGCGGGAACCCCCAGACATGCACCCCAGGGTTTCGGGAGGGGCACATGTACGACAATGATGTCGCGAGTCTGATGCCCTGCTATTCTGGCGGGCGTCGAAGGGAAGTATCCCGACGGCGAGCATCGTCAACACGGCGGCCCTCCAATGAGGCCTCACCCGGTGCTCGCGGCCCCTCCACGGGGCGGAGAAACCTTCGCGGACCGACCATCAGTTCGACCCGCGGAGCGTTTCATGGACCTCACCCTGCCCCTCGCCATCGCCTCGTCCGACCTGCCCTACTGGTGGGCAGGCCTCATCGCCGCCGTCGCCGTGCTGCTCGTGCTCGACCTCGTCGTCGTCCGCGGGCGCGACGGCCAGATGACGTTCCGCCAGGCATCCATCGCCAGCATCTTCTGGGTCGGCGTCGCCCTGACGTTCGGCGTCGTCCTGTTCCTGTTCGGCGACTCCGGAGACGCCGGCGCCTACGTCGCCGGCTACCTCGTGGAGAAGTCGCTGTCGCTGGACAACGTCTTCGTCTTCCTGCTCGTCTTCACCGCGTTCGGCATCCAGGCGAAGGAGCAGTACCGCCTCCTGACGTTCGGCATCATCCTCGCGCTCGTCATGCGCGGCGTGTTCATCGTCGTCGGCGCCGCGGCGCTGAACGCCGTCAGCTGGGTCGCGTTCATCTTCGCCGCGTTCCTCATCTGGACGGGCTGGCGCATGTTCCGCCACCGCCACGATCACGAGGGCGAGGACCAGCTCGTCGAGAAGCTCCGCGCACGGCTGCCGATCGCCTCAGCGGACGCGGGCCAGCACCGCCTGCTGGTCCGGGTCGACGGCAAGCGCATGCTCACCATCGGCGGCGCGGCCTTCGTGGCCATCGCGATCGTCGACCTCATCTTCGCGGTCGACTCCGTGCCGGCGATCCTCGCCATCACCCCGGACCCGTACATCGTGTTCGCCGCC
>SYBY01000231.1 GCA_005788585.1 Actinomycetota bacterium
ATCAGCGTCGCGATGGGCATCATCGTCACGCGCGCCGCCGACACCGGGGACGACCTCGGCTCGGACCTCGCCGCCCAGCTCGTCAAGCAGCGCAAGGCGCCGATGGTCGCCGGTGGCGTGATCATGGCCTTCGCGCTCGTGCCGGCGCTCCCGAAGATCCCGTTCCTGCTGATCGGCGGGATCTTCTTCGCCATCGGCTGGACGCTGAACAAGCAATCCAAGGAGGAGGAGGCGGCCGAGGTCGCGCTCGCGGCGCAGGAGGCGCTGCCCGCTGCCAAGCCCGCGTCCGAGGATCCGCGCGCGGCGCTGAACATCGACCCGCTCGAGCTGGCGATCGGCTTCGGCCTCGTCCCGCTCGTCGACTCCGGCAGCGGCGGCACCCTGCTCACCCGTGTCAGCAACGTGCGGCGCCAGATCGCCGCGGAGCTCGGCACGATCATCCCGTCGGTCCGCATCCACGACGAGGTCGGGCTCGGCTCGCACGAGTACATCCTGCGCGTGCGCGGCGCGGAGGTCGCGCGCGGCCAGGTCATGGCCGGCCACCAGCTCGCGCTCGACCCGGGCGACGCGATCGGCCAGCTCGCCGGCATTCCGACCCGCGAGCCGGCGTTCGGCCTGCCCGCGCTGTGGATCGCCGACGCCGGGCGCGCCGAGGCGGAGGCGAGGGGGTACACCGTCGTCGACGCCGAATCCGTCCTGGTGACGCACCTGACGGAGACGATCCGCAGCCACGTGTCGGACCTCATGACGCGCCAGGACGTCAAGCAGCTGCTCGACGGGCTCAAGGAAACCAACCAGGCTGTCGTTGAGGAAGTCGTGCCCGATCTGCTTTCCGTCGGTGAGATCCAGCGCGTGCTGCAGGCCCTCCTGCGCGAGGGCGTGTCGATCCGCGACCTCGGCGCGATCGTGGAGACCGTCGGCGACCGCGCCCGCGTCACCCGCGACCCGCTGCTGCTCGCCGAGTACGCCCGTCAGGCACTGGGCCGCGCGATCGTCGGCCCGCACCTCGACGAGGAGGCCCGGCTGCGCGCCATCGCGCTCGACCCGGCCGTCGAGCAGGAGGTCTCCGAGTCCATCGCGCAGACGCCCGACGGCGAGTACCTCGCCATGGAGCCCAGCCGCGCTCAGGCCCTCGTCCAGGCGCTCGCCCAGCAGTCCGAGGAGGCCTTCTCCCTCGGCCGCCGCCCGGTGGTGCTGTGCAGCAGCCGGATCCGCCGCCATCTTCGCCGCCTGCTCGAGCAAGCGGTGCCCCAGCTGTCCGTGTGCGCGTATAACGAGATAGCGCCCGGGATCAACGTCGAGACCATCGGAGTCGTGACCGCATGACGGAGCTCAAGACCCGCACCTACCAGGGCACCACCATCGATGAGGTGCTCCCAAAGATCCGCGAGGAGCTGGGTGACGACGCGATCGTCGTCCGCCAGCGCGAGGGCCTGAAGGGCGGCGTCGGCGGCTTCTTCCAGAAGCGCTGCGTCGAGGTCGAGGCGCGCCCGGGCTCGGAGACGGCCGCTGCGCCCGCGCCTGCGGCTCCCGCTGCGCCGTCCGGTTTCAGCGTCACCGACGGTCCCGCCGTCGCTCCCGACACCGCCGCCCCGGCGCCGCAGGCCACCGGCTCCCTCGCCGAGGCGATGCTCGCCCAGGCCGGTGCCGCCGGCTTCGGTGCAAAGCTCGCCGACGCGCAGCAGGAGCAGGCCACGTTCGGGGCCGATCCCGAGCCCGCTGCGGCCGCCACGCCTGCGCCGTTCACCACCGGGATCGGCGCGTCGCTGACCGTCGACGACATCCTGGGCGGCGCGACCCCGCCGCCGGCCGCCGCGCCGCAGGAGCCCGCCCCTGCTCCCGCCCCTGAGCCCACGCCCGAGCCGGCCGCCGAGGTTCAGCCCGTCGCTCCCGACGCACGCGCCCGCGGGCGCGTGGTGACGTCGCCGCAGGTGGATGCGCTGCCGGCCGCCGCAGCGCCCGAGGTGGCTCCGGCTCCGGCTCCGCTGCCCGTCGCCCCCGCGCCCATCGCTCCCGCTGACGCCACGACCGGCCGTCCGGCCCGCGCCGAGCGCGCGATCGAGGTCCTCGAGGACCGCGGCCTGCTCCGCGCGTTCTCCGAGCGGCTCGTCGACGACGTCGTCGCCTACCGGATCCCGCTGCAGCCCGGCGCGCGCCTGACCACCCTGGTGAGCCGCGAGCTGGCCCAGCAGATCCCGTGCGCCCCGCTCGCCCGCATGGGCAGTCCGGTCAGCGCCTGGGTCGGCGCCGGCGGCGCGGGCAAGACCAATGCGATCGCGGCACTGGCCCGCGCGCACGCCGCGGCCGGGTCGCTCCAGGTCGCGTGCGTCTCGCTGCGCACGCCCGACGGCGGCGCGACCCTGCGGACCGCGCTGCAGGGCGCCGACGTCCACGTCTACGTCCCCGCCGACGACACCGAGGCCGTCGCCCTCGTCGGCCAGCTCGTCGCCGCCGGCATGACGGTCCTCATCGACACGCCCGCGGTCTCCCCGCGGAACACCGCGGAGGTCAAGGCGCTCGGCCGCCGGCTGCGCCGCCTCGGGGTCGAGGACGTCCACCTCTGCATTCCCGCGACGCTCGGCCTGCAGGTCGCCCGCGACGTGCTCGAGGCCGCCGCGCCGCTGAAGGCGACGGCGATGACGATCACCCACGGCGACGAGACCGAGCGCCTCGGCGCGGCCGTGCAGCTCGCGATGGACGCGGCGCTGCCGGTCTCCTACGTCAACGAAGGCGGCTCCGCGGGCCGGGGCCTGCGCGCCGCGGACCCGGTCGAGCTCGCGAAGGCGCTCATCGGGTGAGCTGAGGAACCGCGATGGGATTGTCCACCGGCACCACCGACGTCAAGCCGTACACGATCGACGATCACCCCAAGGCGCGTCGCAGCATCGAGACGACGCGCTCCTGGGCGGCGATCCTCACGTGCACGCTGGGCGCGCTGCTGTCGATCCAGGCCGGGTCGACGGTCTTCGACGGCATCGTGCGCGGCCTCGTGGCGGGCTCGGTCATGTTCCTGCTGACGTGGGCGGTCTCGCTCATGGTCTGGCGGGAGATCGTCCGGGCCGAGATCCTGCAGGCCCGCGAGCAGGTGCGCGAGCGCCGCGCCGCCGCCCGCCAGGCCATCCTCGACGCGCAGCAGGCTGCGGCGGAGAAGCACGCCGGCGAGTGATGAGCGATGGCCTACGACCGGATCGAGCCGATCGGCCCCGAGCCGTTTGACCGCATCGCGCGGATCCAGCGGGTGCACCGCAAGTCACCCGACGAGGAGGAGCGCGACCGCGAGGAGAAGCGGCGCGAGCAGC
>SYBY01000232.1 GCA_005788585.1 Actinomycetota bacterium
CGCGTTCTTCGACGCGGTCGTCGCCGCGCAGGCCGAGCTGCTCGCGCGCTGGATGCTCGACGGCTTCGTCCACGGGGTGATGAACACCGACAACATGACGATCTCGGTCGAGACGATCGACTACGGCCCGTGCGCGTTCATGGAGCGCTACGACCCCGCGACCGTGTTCAGCTCGATCGATCACGGCGGCCGCTACGCCTACGGCCGGCAGCCACTGATCGCGCAGTGGAACCTCGCCCGCCTGGCCGAGTCGCTGCTGTCGCTGATCGACGCCGAGACGCCCGACGCCGCCGTCGAGCGGGCGATGGCCGTCCTCGAGACGTTCCCGGCGCGGTTCGGCCAGCACTGGACCGCCGGCGTGCACGCGAAGCTCGGGCTGACGCATGGCGTCGGAGAGGACGAGGCGCTCGTCGACGATCTTCTCGGGCTGCTGCACGACGCGGAGGTCGACTGGACCCTCGCGTTCCGGGCACTCGCAGCGACCGCCCGCGGCGACACCGACGCGTTCGGCAGCCTCGCCCGCGAGCCCGCAGCCACCACGGGCTGGGTGCAGCGCTGGCTGGCCTGCTCCCCCAACCCCGACGTGATGGACGCCGTCAACCCGGTCGTGATCCCGCGCAACGAGGCGGTCGAGGACGCGCTCGCACACGCGACCGCCGGCGACCTCGGGCCCTACGAGCGGCTGGTCGACGCGGTGCGCCGGCCGTTCGCCACCGACGCCCCGCCGGCGTACACGCAGCCCGCCGGCCGCGACGCGGGCGACTACGTCACGTACTGCGGGACCTGAGTCAGCAGGCCCGGGTCACGGCGTGACGGTGACCGTGCGCTGGACCGTCGTGCGGTTCGCGGCGCCGTCGGTGACGACGAACCGCAGCCGCACCTTGAACGCGCGCTTCGGCCGGCCGAGGACCTTCGCGCTCGGCTTGAGCACCAGCGTCTGGGCACGGCTGAGCTTGGTCGTGCGCTCGAAGAGCGTCCGCGGCGTGACCGCCAGTGTGCTGTCGATGGTCACCGGCTCACTGGGCGTCACGAGCACACGCAGGCCCTTGCGGAACGCGCTGAGCTTCACGCGGCTCGGCAGCGTGCCGAGCTTCAGCGTCGGGCGTGTCGTATCCGCGACGGCGGCCGGGGCCTGACCGGCGACGGTGACCGTCGGGCCCGGAACGATGATCGGATCCGGCGCCGGCAGCTGCACGGGCGGCGGCGCAGGTAGCTGCACCGGCGGCGGGCCGGTCGTCTCGATGTCGAGCGACCAGCCCCCGGCGATGACGCCGGTCGTCGCGCGGGTGAGCTCGATGTGATCGTCATCGTCGACGAGGAACAGCTTCCACGTGCCGTTCGGGTTCGTCCCGTTGAAGACGGCCAGGCTGGCGGGCGGCGCCGGGACGTTGGGCGGGGCCGGCGGGACGAACGCGAGCAGGAAGCCCGGGTTGAACGGCGCGAAGACGCCGCTCGACGGGCGGCGGGGCGGTGCGGGGGCGCCGTCGGAGAAGGTCAGGACCTCGCCGTCGAACACGTCGGGCCGGGCGAGACCGACGTCGCCCAGCCGATCCGTGGGGTTGGCCATGAGCACCGCGCTCTGGCCCTGCGGCCCGACGAGCTGTGCGTGGATGTCGCTGGCGAACCCGTGATGCACGCCGTTCAGCCGCACCGTGACCTTCGTGACCGTGCCCTGGAGCCCGTCGGCTTCGATCGTCGCCGGGTAAGTGTCGGCGATCCCGCTGTCCCCCGTGCCTGGAACCCTGATGCTGGCGGGATCGGTGAACCGCGGCGGAGTGACGCCCGTCGTGATGCGCAGCAGCTTGCCGTTGCTGGTGGCGGCCCAGAGGTTGGCGTCGGGGCCGGTGCGCAGGTCGGAGAAGGTCGTCCCCGCCGGCAGGACCGTGGTGGGGACGGGGAACGGCGTCACGACGCCGGCCGGCGTGATCCGGCCGATCGACCCATTGGCCATCGTGAACCACACGTTGCCGTCCGGGCCGGCGGTGATGGGGCCCGCGATGCTGGGGATCGGGAAGTCCGTGGCGCTGCCAGACCCGGGGTCGATCCGCCCAATTGCCGGGAAGTTGCTCTCGGTGAACCACAGGTTCCCGTCAGCGCCCGCGGTGATCGCGCCCGGTTGCGCGTTGTCCCGGAAGAACGAGAACTGGGTGAATTCGCCCGTCGGCGTGACCTGCCGGATGCTGTTGGCCGCGGGCTCGGTGAACCAGAGGTTCCCGTCTGCTCCAGCGGCGATGTCGGCCGGACCGCTGAGCGCGTCGGGCGGGGTCGGAGAGAACTCCGTGATGGAACCCTCGGTCGTCACACGGCCGATCCTGTTCCCGGCGGACTCCGTGAACCAGAGGTTGCCGTCCGGGCCGGCGACGATGGCGGTCGGCCCTCTGCCGGCGGGGAGCGGGAACGTGCCGACGATGTTGCCGTTGATCGCCTGCTTCTGGATCCGGCTGGCGTCGTTCTCGACGAACCACAGGTTTCCGTCGGGCCCGGCGGTGATGCCGAGCGGGTCACCGCCGAGGGCGATGCCGACAGTGAACTGCTCACTCAGGGCGCCCGGCGTGATCCGCATGACCGAGTCCGCTGCTGCCGATGTGACCCAGAGGTTGCCGTCGGGTCCGGTCGCGAGGCCGGTGGGCAGGCTCACCGGCGTGAAGGCGCGGAAGGCCGGCGGCGCGGCGTGGGCGGGCGCGGAGGTGAGCGCGGTCAGGATCCCGGCAGCAAGAGCTGCGAGGACAAGCGGCCGACGCCAGGCAGGGCTGGGCACGTCGGGGACTACACCACATTCTGGGCCGTTTGACTACACCGGCGTGGCGCCGGGTGGCAGGCGCAGGACACCCGCGCCGAGGCCGAGGGCCATCCCGAGCTGCCCGAGCAGCGCCTCCGGCGAGCCGAGCCCGGCCAGCAGGCCCTCCCCCGGCAGCGCCAGCGGCGCGAGCGACGCATTCGGGGCATCGCTGTGGGCCGGCGGGCGCATGCGCGCGAGCGCGGAGACCGCCGGGTAGAGCACCGGATCGGCCTCGGCGAGGTCCAGCCCCGCGCGCCGTGCCGCAGCGGCAAGCGCGGCCTCCAGGCCGCCGACGGTGTCGACCAGGCCGTGCTCGTGCGCGTCGACGCCGGTCCACACCCGGCCGCGCGCCAGCGGCTCGAGCTGGTCGACGGGCATCTTGCGGCCGTCCGCGGCCTTCTGCGTGAAGTCCGCGTACACCTCGTCAAGCCACCGGTCCAGGCGGAGCAGCTCGTCCTCGGTGAACGGCCGGTTGGCCGACCACATCGCAGACTGCTCACCGGAGGTGACGAGCTCGCGCCCGACGCCGATCTTCTCCTGCGCGGCCCGGAGCACCATCTTGCCGGCGAAGACGCCGATGGATCCGGTGATCGTGCTCGGCAGCGCGAACACCTCGTCGGCGCCCATCGCGACGAAGTACCCGCCCGATGCCGCCACGCCGCCCATCGACGCGACGACCGGGCGGCCGGACGCGCGGACCCGGGCGACCTCGCGGTGCACCGCGTCCGAGGCGGTGTACGAGCCACCGGGGCTCACGATCCGCAGCACCACCGCGGCCACGTCGTCGGCCTCCCGTGCGGCGCGCAGCGCGGCGCAGATCGTGTCCGACCCGGTGGTGCGCCCCATGAGCGGCGAGCCGCCGCTGCGACCCAGCGTGATCCCGCCGACCACGGGCACGACCGCGATCGTCGTCGGGCGTCCCCCACCGAACCGGCGTGAGACCTCGCGCCGGACCCGACGCTGCAGTTCGACGCCGCGCGGCGGTGACCAGCGGTGCACGTAGCGCTGGGTCACCTCGTCGCCGAGACGCCGCCGCAGGTCGTCGTAGACCTCGTCGCGGTAGCCGACCCGGTCGACGAGGCCCCGCTCGCGCGCCTCCTCGGCGGTCAGCGGCGCGTCGGCGATGACGGCGCGGACCGCGTCGGCGTCGAGCGACCGGCGGCGCGCCACCGTCGCCACCACGGTGTCGGTCAGCACGTCGGTCATGCGCTGCATCGCCTCGCGCTGGGGCGCGCTCATCGACTCGCGCAGGAACGTGTCGGGCGCGTTCTTGTACTCGTGGCGCATCCGGAACTGCGGCTCGACGCCGAGCCGGTCCAGCGCGCCCCGCGCGAACAGACCCTGCGCGGCGAACCCGAGGAGCCCCAGCCCGCCGGAGGGCTGCAGCCAGATCTCGTCGAAGTGCGCGGCCAGGTGGTAGTCGACCGTGCCGTTTCCGGTCTCGCCGAACGTCTCTGCCCAGCAGACCGTCGGCTTGCCGGCGGCGGCGAACGCCTCGACCGCGGCGCCGAGCTCCTCGGCTTGCGCGGGCTCGGGCGGCTCCCCGCCGATGTGGACCACGAGGCCGCCGACCTCGTCGCGCTCGCGGGCCTCACGCAGCCGGCGCACGACCGCCGGCAGCGACGGGGTCATCCGCGCCCGCCACGCGGCCAGCGGGTCGGCCGGCGGCGCCTCCAGGAGGCCGTGCGTCAGGTCAAGCTCGAGAAGGATCCGCGTGGACGCCATGCCCCACCACGGTAGGGCCCGTCCTCAGTTCGAGCCGGGCGCGCCGATCTCGACGGGCGTCGCCGTCTCGACCGTCTGCGTGGAGACCGCTTCGACCGGTTCCGCCTCCCGCGCCTCGCCGGCCAGGCCCTCGTCATGCTCGCCGTCGCACAGCACCCGGAAGTTGCCGACCGTGACGTTGATCTCCTGGATCGGGACGCCGGGAAGGATCTCCTCGCCGATCTCCAGGCCGAGCCGCTCGATGTCGTACCCGGAGAGGCCGAGCCCCAGGACGTTGTGGTCCGGGTTCTGCTCGGCATGCGCGTTGATCGCCATCTGGAAGGCGCGGAGGTTCTTGGCGATCTTGGACGCGTCGCTCACAAGCCCCATTGTACGCAGGCCTCGCGCCGGCGAAACGTCACGCCTCAGGCCAGCGAGGTCCCGAACGAGCGGAACCCGGCGGGCAGGCTCCGGGCGCCACCCGCGTCCACCCCCGCGTAAGCGGCGTACTCGTCGTGCAGGCCAACGGCATCGAACGCGCGGACCAGGCGCTCCGCCGCCAGCGCGTAGCCGTCGCGGCGGTCCCGCACGGGCCCCACACCGAACGGCCGGTCCCCGTCGGATGACCGCCAGGCGAGATCACGCAGCTCCTCGCGCAGCTCGCGTCCGGTGCGCGTATCGGGGCCGGCCACCTCGACTGCCAGCTCGAGGGCCTCGCGATACCCGGTCTCCCGCGCGAAGTCTTTGCTGGCGCGGTCGAGCGCCAGCGCCGCGGCGACGACCTCGCGCATCGCACTGCGGCTCGGAGGCGCGCCCGCCTCTGCCTGCTCCTCGGCACGATGAGTCCTGTCCGACATGCGTCCCCCCTTCGATGGCGGCGCCAGCATACCGTGGTGAGAACGCTCTGTGTTTCTGATGCGACACGCGGTCCAATGCGCCGATCCTGGTCTTGGACCAGTGGTGTGAACAAATAGGTTCATTTGGCTGGCAGGCTGGCGGCCATGACGCACTCCTGGCGGGTCTCCGCCCTCGCAGATCGCCACCGTGCCCTCGGCTCCGACCTCGAGGACTGGAACGGGATGGGGACCCCATGGGGCTACAGCACCCCGCTCGCCGACGCGCATGAGGCCATCCGCACGAAGGCCGGGATCATGGACGTCTCGGGGCTGAAGAAGGTCCACTACGTCGGCCCGCACGCCGAGGCGCTGCTCCAGGAGGCGGTCACCCGCGACGTCCGCAGGCTGTACCCGGGCAAGGCCGTCTACGCGTCGATGCTCAACGACGCGGGCAAGTTCATCGACGACTGCATCGTCTACCGCACCGGCCCGAACGCATGGCTGGTCGTCCACGGCTCCGGCGACGGCATGGCCCAGCTGACCCGGTCGACCCAGGGCCGCGACGTCGCGGTGCTCTTCGACGACGACCTGCACGACCTGTCACTCCAGGGACCTGTCGCGGTGGACTTCCTCGCCGAGCACGTCCCGGGCATCCGCGACCTGAACTACTTCCACTTCACGCACACGCTGCTGTTCGACTGCCCGGTGATGCTCTCGCGCACCGGCTACACCGGCGAGCGCGGCTACGAGATCTTCTGCAAGCGCGAGGACGCGCCGAAGATCTGGGACACGATCCTGGAACTCGGCGCCCCGTTCGGGATCGTCCCGTGCGCGTTCGTGACGCTCGACTGGCTGCGCGTCGAGAGCTACCTCCTCTTCTATCCCTACGACAACAGCGAGATGTACCCGTTCGCCGACGAGGCACCCGGGGACACGCTGTGGGAGCTCGGCCTGGACTTCACCGTCACGCCGGGGAAGACCGGCTTTCGCGGCGCCGAGGAGCACGCGCGGCTGAAGGGCAAGGAGCGCTTCAAGATCTTCGGCGTCCTGCTCGAGGGTGACGCCGCGGCGGCCGAGGGCGACGCGCTGTTCGCCGGCGACGAGCAAGTCGGCGTCATCACGTGCGCGATGTACTCCCGCCTGACGAAGAAGTCGATGGCGATCGCGCGGATGAACGTGGCGCAGGCCGTACAGGGCACGCCGCTGGAGGTCCGGGGCAGCATCACGGTCCCGGCGATCGCGCACACGCTCCCGTTCGATGACCCGGAGAAGACGAAGCGGATGGTGAAGGGCTAACCCGGAAGACCTGCGGAGGGCGTGCCCGCCAGGAACTGCGCCGTGAGGGCGTAGATCAGGCCGGCGCGCTGATCGGCGCGCTCAGCGGACCGGGCTTCCTGTGCCCGGGCGATCAGGGTGTCGACGAGTGCCAGCAGCGGATCGCCGCCGTCCGCGATCGCCAGCCGCGCGAGCGCCAGGCTCTGCTCGGGGTCGCCGTCGCTCCACGTGCCCGAGACCGCCGCGGTGAGATGCGCGACGAGTCGCTCGTGCGTGGGCGAACGCGCCCCGAGCGGCGTCTCCCCGGGCGCCGGGCCCAGGTCGGCCGGGTCCTCCCCGGCGAGAATCCGGGTCAGCTGGCCGCCCGCGATCTCGGCGAGGACGTCGTCGCCGTGGCCGACCGCGCGCCCCGCACGCTCCATGGCGAAGCCGGCGAAGAGCCCGGGCCCGTATGGCATGTCGCTCGCGTAGAGGATCTGGCCCGGTGGGACGGCGACGAACGCAGCCAGCACGTCGGAGACCTGCCACCACGCGGTGTCGAAGAACAGGTTCGGGAGCTCTGCGACGATCGGCGCGAGGTCGGCCACGTCGCTGATGCCGGCGTGGGCCAGCACGATGCGCGCCTCGGGGTTGGCGCGCGCGAGGTCAGCCGCGGCGGCGCCGAGTCGCGGGATGCCGCGGCCCGCGTGGAACAGGACGATGCCGCGGCGCTCGGCGGCCAGCGCGACGATCGCGTCGACCGTGGGATGCGGCAACGCGAACGCGTCGCTACGCGGATGCAGCTTGATGCCCTTCGCGCCGAGGTCGAGGCACCGGCGCGCCTCGTCAACCGCGTCGTGATGGTTGGGGTCGACCCGGGCCAGCGCGTCGAGCCGGCCGCCCGACGCGGCACACGCGGAGAGCACCGCGTCGTTGGCGCGGCCATACCCGTCGGGCTCGTGCATCGGGAACACGAGCGCGCGGCGATGGCCAGCGTGGTCGAGGCCGTCGAGGATCTCCTCCCGCGTGGCCCTGCGGCCATCCGGGTCATTCGCCCCGATGTGGGTGTGCGCGTCGAACCACGGCGCCTCAGCGAGTGCGTCGCTGGCGAGCAGGGAGTGCAGCGCCTGCGCTTCGGCGCCCCCGTCGATCGGCATCAGGCCAGGACCTCGTCCACGAACGACGCGCGCACCTCGGCGGGCTGGCGCAACAGCCACGCCTCCGCGGGGTCGCCCTCGGCCCGCAGGCTCAGCACCTCGTCGGCGTACGACCGGCAGATCTCGTCGTCCTGGGAGAGCAGCCACCGCTCCTGTCCTCGGCGGTCCGCCCCCGCGTCGATGACCTCGGCCACGAACGACCGCCGTACCTCACGCGGCAGGCGCAGCATCCAGCGCCGCTCCGGGTCATCGTCGGCCGCGGCCAGCGCCCGGGCGAGCGTGCCCGGCGCGAGGAGGACCTGGCGGGCGCCGGGAGGCAGGCGCAGCGGCCCCTCGTCGACGATCGCCATGGCCGTCAGGCCGCCGCGCGGTCGGGCAGGCGGCGGCGCAGGATGATGTCGCCGATGATCGTCCCCAGTGGGCCGCCGGTCACCAGCACCGCCGCGGGGAACCACCAGCTCCAGAGCTGCTCGGCCGCGCCCTTGCCGGTCAGGTAGAGCAGGATCACGAACCCGACGCCGTGGATCGGGCCGAGGATCGACACCGCGGCGTCATCGTCGGCGATGCGGGCGAAGTAGAGGAGGACGACGAGGAGCACCGCGTCGACGATGCCGACGGCCAGCGCGATGTTCAGGGGGCGGCGAGCCGCCTCGGACAGCGTGTCGGGCATGGCCACAGCCTACGAAGAACCGCCCCGTTAACGCGGCCGGGCGGACTCGAAGGCCCGCCCGGTACCGCCCGAACTCGATCACCACTGACTACATACATCCCAGGACTCGAGTGTCTTGCCTGGGCATTTGACACTCCTGGCCACCGGGGCAGGCCGCCGGCCCGAAGGCCGGCGCGGGACCCGGCTCGACCTCGCCGAAGCGAGGTCACGACCAAGTGGGCAATCCGCCGGACCAGGAAGGCTAGCGGGCGCCGATGTCGTCCGCGACCCTGCGGAACGCACCGAGGGCCGGCGTCGACCGCGCCGTCCCCCGTGGGGTCAGCCAGCGCAGGCCCGAGTAGGCGAACGCGTCGGTGGTCCCGCTGCCCCGCGTCAGCCAGGCGTACCAGAGGACCTTGCCCAGACGCAGGCGCGTGCGTTCGCGTGCCAGCTCACGCACCGCCCCGCGCAGCAGACGCACCTGCTGGGACGACGTGACGTTGAAGCCCAGATCGCGCGCCCGGCCCTTCGCCGCCGGCCACGACAGCTCGGTGACCCACAGCTCGGCGCGCGCGTCGCCCTGCGCGCGCATGACCCGCCGGTTGGCGTCGACGAGCTCGACGAGGTTGCTGAGCTTGCGGGTGTACGGGTGGACCGCGACGACGTCGAAGAACGGGGCGGCGCCCTTGCGGTACAGCGACCCCAGCGCCAGCCAGGAGAAGTTCGGCAGGCCCGCGAGGACGACCTTCGCCCCCGGGTCGGCGCCCTTCACGGCCGCGTGGGCGGCGCGCAGCAGCGTCAGGTACCCGGTCTCCCAGTCACCGCGCCAGTAGCGGTCCAGGTTCGGCTCGTTCCAGATCTGCCACGCCCGGATCGGCCGCGCGCGGACCGACGGGTTCTCGGTCCACAGCGTCCCGCGGGGGCCGTACCGCGCGATGAGCGCGCGCAGGTACGCGGCGTACTGCGCAGGGTCGCGTGGGGTCAGGACGTACGTGCCGTCGACCGGGTCGTCGCTCGCCCACGCCGGCGCGCCCACGACCGTCGGGAGGACGTCGATGCCGCGGCGCGCGGCGGCGAGCACGACGGCGTCGGTCTGCCCGAACCACAGCGGCCAGTCGGCGAACGGCTGCGCGACGTTCCAGTCGAACGTGACGCGCACGGTCCCGACACCGCTGCGCGACATGAGCGCGAACTCGTCGCCGAGCATCCCGGGCCGCGGCGCGAGGTCCTCGCCCAGCGCGACCCCCAGCCAGCCCTTCGGCACCTTCGCGGTCGCCGCCGGCGCGATGCCCAGCAGCACCACGCACGCGACCAGCATGATTCCTGCGATCCGGCGCACACTCCCCCCTCCCTGCACGTCCTACAGCGTGACAGACAGGACGCGCGGCTACGAGAGGCTGGGCAGCGCCTGGACCAGCGACCGCGCGTCGGCGAACAGGTCCCCCTGCTCGGCCACCCTCCGCACCACGTCACGCGCGGTGAAGACGAGCAACTCGGGGTCGTCGCCCTCGGCACACGCCCGGACCTCGTCCCACGTCACCGGCGTCGACACCGTCGGGCGCTCGCGGGCGCGCAGGGAGTAGACGCTCACCGTCGTCTTATGGGGGTCGTTCTGGCTCCAGTCGATCAGGACCTTGCCCGGCCGCAGCGTCTTGGTCATACGGCTGACGACGAGGTCGGGCTCGGCCTGCTCGAGCACCTCGGCGATCGTGCGCGCCAGCGGCTTGGTCTGCGCATACGTCGCCTCCCCGGCGTTCAACGGCAGGTAGACCTGCAGGCCCTTGCTGCCTGACGTCTTGGCGACCGTGTGCAGGCCGAGGCCCTCGAGCATCCCGTGGAGCAGCAGTGCGACCTGGCAGCACTCGACGATGGTCGCCGGCGCACCGGGGTCGAGGTCGAAGACGACGCAGTCCGGCGTGTCCTGGGACTCGGCGCGGTGCAGCGCGGTGTGCAGTTCCAGGGCGGCGAGATTGCCGAGCCAGACGAGCGTCGGGAGGTCGTCGGCGAGCACGTAGTCGACCGTTCCGCGGCGGTTGCTCGGCACCGCGAGCGTGTCGACCCAGTCCGGAGTGTGCGACGGCGCCTGCTTCTCGAAGAACGCCTTGCCGTCCACCCCGTCCGGGTAGCGCTTGCGCGTGAGCGGCCGGCGCTCGAGGTGCGGCAGCAGCACCGGCGCGATGTCCACCAGGTAGGCGATGACGTCGCGCTTGGCAAAGCCCGTCGCGGGATAGAGCACCTTCTCCAGGTTGGTGACCTTCAGGCTGCGCTCCCCCACGCGCACGAGCTGCCCGCCTTTCACCGCCTCTCCGGCGTCGAGGAAGCCGGGCGTCGGGGCCGCGTCCTCGCGCAGGCCCTTGTACGACGGTGCCCGCAGGACGCCGTCCTTGGTCCAGTGCCGGAACGCGACCTCGGCCGTGAGGTCGGGCTGCACCCACGTGACCTCGCGCGGGATGCGGTCGTCCTCGACGACGCCGTGGCCCATCTCCAGCGGCTCGAGCAGCGCGCTGAGCCGGTCCAGTTCCTGGTCGGTGAACCCGGTGCCCACGCGCCCGGCGTACCGGAGGTGCCCGTCCTCCTCGACGGCCACGACGAGCGACCCGATCCCCTTGCCGCGCCGTCCCTCCCCCGGCAACCAGCCGACGATGACGGCGTCCACCCGCGCGGTGTGCGTGACCTTGATCCAGCAGGCCGACCGCCGGCCGGGCTCGTAGCGCGCATCGCGGCGCTTGGCGACGACGCCCTCGAGCGACTGTGCGCGCGTGACCTCGAGCAGCGCGTCGCCGTCGTCGACGGCGTCCGGCGTCTGCCAGTGCCGGTCGTTGAGGTCGAGGAGCGCGAGCTCGCGGCGCCGTTCGTCGTAGGTGCGGTCCATGAGGCTGTGCCCGTCGAGCCACAGCAGGTCGAACGCGACGAACACGACGGGGACGTCGCGCATGAGGCGCTTGACCTGCGCGTCGCCGCGGACGTGCATCCGGCGCTGCAGGCGCTCGAAGCTCGGGTTGCCGTCGTCGTCGAACGCGACGATCTCACCGTCGATGATCGCCTCACGATGCCCGAGCGCCGTCCGCATGCGACGCAGCTCGGGGTACCCGCCGGTGATGTCCAGCCGGTTGCGGCTGCGCAGCGTCAGCCGGCCGGGCTGCGCGTAGGCGAGCGCCCGCACGCCGTCCCACTTGATCTCAAACGCCCAGCCCTCGGGGTCGGCGGGCAGCGTGCCCGGCCGGGCGAGCATCGGGGCGACGTCGTCGGGCATCGGCTCCCGCGCGTCGTCGCTCGGTGGGTCCATCCGGTGGATCATCCACTCGTGGCGCGACCCGCCTTCGCGGCTGAGCGGGAACAGGCCGTAGCGCCCTTCGACGCGCTCCCCGTGCAGGGTGATCTCGACCTTGTCGTCGGCGATCTTGTGCGGCTCGAACGTCCCGTGGTCGTAGATCGTCATCGTGCCGGCGCCGTACTGCCCGGCCGGGATCTCACCGTGGAACTCCAGGTACTCCAGCGGGTGGTCCTCGGTCCGGACCGCCAGCCGGTTGTCCTTGGGCGTCGCCGGCACGCCGTTGGGCAGCGCCCAGGACAGCAGGACGCCGTCGTGCTCGAGGCGCAGGTCCCAGTGCAGGCGCGTGGCGTCGTGCTCCTGGACGACGAACCGCGGCGCGCCGTTTCCTCCGTCGGTCGCGGGGCGGTCGCCCGGAGGCTCGGGGGTGACGTCCGCGTCGCGCTTGGCGCGGTAGCGGGAAAGGCGATCGGGGTCGGCCATCGCCCGGAACGGTAGACGGCGTGCCGGGCCGGAACGTAGGGTTCGTCGGGCCACGATGGCCCCGCTCACCGCCAGCGACGTCCACGCCGTCCTCGAACTCGTCGGTGAGGCCCACCACGCCGAGACGCTCGACCAGTTCCGCGCGAGCCTGCTTCCGGCGATCCAGCGGGTCATCCCGTGCGACTGGATCTCCTACAACGAGGTGGGCGCCGACGGCACGATCCACGCCGCGCTGATCGATCCGATCCCCGACGCGCGCCTGTACGCGGAGTGGGACAAGTACGCGCTGCAGAACCCGATCGTCTCCTACTACCAGGAGACCCGGGACGGCCGGGCGTACCGCTTCTCGGACTTCGTCACCCGCGACGAGCTGCACGCCCTCGAGCTCTACCAGCACGTCTACGGCCCGATGGGGGTCGAGTACCAGCTCGCCGTCGCGCTGCCCGGCCCGCCGGACCTGACGATCGGCATCGCGCTCAGCAACGGGGCGAGGGACTTCACGATGCGCGACCGCGAGGTCCTCGACCTCGCGCGGCCCCACCTCATTCAGGCGTGGCGCAACGTGCAGCTGCGCGCCCCCGCGCTCCCGGTCCCCGAGGAGCTCCGTCGCCGGCTCACGGGCCTGGGACTGACCGCGCGCGAGGCGGAGATCCTGGACCAGCTCATGCGCGGCGGGTCGACCGCGTCGGTGGCGGGCCAGCTGGGCATCAGCCCGCGGACGCTGCACAAGCACTCCGAGCGCATCCGCACGAAGCTCGGCGTCCATACGCGCGCCGAGGCTGTCGCGGCGGCGTGGGCGGCGGTCACCGCCTGACGCGCACGCGGAGCGTGAGCCCGCGCGCGTTGCCGGCGGCGTCGGTGAGCACGAGCCGCACGCGCAGGACGACGGACCCGCGACGGGCCAGCAGCTGGCGCGCCCGGCGATCCAGCGTCACCCGCGCGGACGGTACGCGCCCGGCGGCGCCGCGCAGGGCCGTCCGGCCCACGCGGCGGCCGGCTGGATCGAACACCTGCGCCGTGATCCGCGCGGACTCGTCGAGCCGCCCAAGCCCGATGGTGACCCGGCCACGGCGATCAGCCCGCACCGTGCGCGCACGGCGCGGCAGGGTCATCGCCGGCGCCCGCAGGTCGCGCGTGATCGGGCCTGGCGGCGCGGGGTCTGGGTTTCGTGGGAATGGCCTCGGTTGGTCGCCCCCGCCGAAGAACGGAACGTCGACGGACTCGCAGCCGACCGCGCGGTCCTCCAGGTCGGCGACCAGCGTGTCCGTCCCCGCTCCGCAGTCGACGTCCTCGGCCACGCCGTCGCGGCTGATGATCGTGTCGTCGCCCGGCCCACCGGAGAACGCATCGGGGCCGGGCCCGCCGGTCAGCCGGTCCGCGCCGGCCCCGCCGTCCGCGACTGCGCCGCGGACGGTGAGGATCGTCACCGCGTCGTCACCGTCTCCGAGGTCGACCCGCATGGGCAGTCCGGCCGGGCAGCTGGCCTTGCGCACGTCGACACGCAGGCAGTCCCCGGAGGCCATCACCTCGTGCGTGTCGTCGAGCAGGTCGTGACGCCCCTCGTGCAGTGCCACCGTCACGACGTTGGCCTGCCCGTCCTCCGCGACGAATCGCGCCGACGTCGCGTCGGCCGTGCCCTGCGTCGCGGGGCGGTACCGCGCGATGAACGCCGCGCCGCTTTCCGGCACCGCGATCGAGTGCGTCGCCGCCCCGCCGTCCGACCAGGCGGCAAACCGCAGGTACATGCCGTCGCGGAAGAAGCCGGGCTGCGCGGAGATCGTCGTCCGGAAGCCCGGCGCCGCGGTCGCCGGGATCGGCGGGAACCCGGTCGTCGTCGCATCGGCGTACGCCAGGGCGGCGCCCGGCGGGTCGCTGCGGACGGTCAGGGGCGTCGTCCGCGGGTGGATGTCGAACGTCGTGGTGTCCGACAGTCCGCCAGGATCGGTGACCGTGGCGGTGATGACGTAGTGCGAGTCGGCGTCGTGGTCGTCGGCCGCGGTGAACTCGACATCGCCCCCGGTGAACTCGCCGCGCGGGTGGATGTGGTCGCGGTGGTGGAGGTTCACGGTCCACCGGATGCGCGAGCCGGGGAAGGTCGTCTCCTCGTCGTCGTCCCAGGTCGCCCGCAGGCGCACCTTCTGCCCGACGCGGAACGGCGCATCGGGGACCGGCTCGGTGACGTCCAGCCGGGGCGGGGTGTTGTCGACGCCGATCATCACGGTGTCCGTCGGGTTGCGGCCGCGGCCGTCGTCGACTGTGAGCGTCGCGGCGTAGGTCCCGGGGACGGTGTACGTGTGGCTCGGGCTGACCGCGGTGGAGGTCGCGCCGTCGCCGAAGTCCCACCGGTACGTCAGCGCCTCCCCTTCGGGGTCCGTGGACTCCGATCCGTCGAACTGCACGGTCAGCGGCGCGCGACCGGAGGTCGGCGTCGCCTTGGCCCTGGGGACCGGGACGCCGTTGCCGGGCGCGTAGACGATGCGTCGCACCGAGCTGCGGGCGCCGGCGAACGACAGCGACACGTAGTACAGGTTCCCGTCGGGTCCCTGCTGGAGATCGACGTGGCTGGCGAGGTCCAGCGCGAAGCGCGTCGGCGCCGGATGCAGCGTCTCCGGCGCGACGACCCGCAGCGCCGCCAGCCAGCTGCGCGCGTAGTCGCCGACGAAGATCCGGCCGCGCCACTCCGACGGGTAGTTCACCGACGTCAGCAGTGGCCCGCCGACGATCGAGGCGCCGTTCGACGTCCAGCGCGGGTCGACCGGGTCAGGCCGCAGCGCGTGCGAGAGGCTCCAGGCGGGGGGGATGGCCGCGAGGTTCGTGCCCTCGCGCTGGTACAGCGGCTGGCAGGCCGGATCCCACTCCCACGGGCTCTTGCCCGGCCCCTCGTAGCACGGCCACCCGTAGTTGCCGCCCGCGCGGACGAGGTTCAGCTCCTCGTGGGCGCCCCACCCCACGTCCCCGACGATCGGGCCGGCGCCGTCGCGCAGCGTGAAGCGGAACGGGTTGCGCAGGCCCTTGGCGTAGACCTTCGTGCAGGGCTTCGACAGGTCCGCCTCGCCCGGGCAGAACGGGTGGCCGGGCAGGCCGCGGCCGGCGCGGTCGACGCGCAGGATCTTGCCGGTCAGGACGTCGTCGCGCTGCGTCCACAGATGGCTGGGGACACGGTCCTGGTGCGTCGAGTTGTCGCCTGAGCCGACCCACAGCGTCCCGTCCGGCGCCGACTTCACCGTCCCGATCGTGTGGGTGATCGCGTGCGCGGGAATGCAGTCGGCCGTGCTGCCCGGCGCGAACGCGGGCGGCAGGCAGGGCGCGACGTCCTTGCCGAGCACGACGGTCTCCGGGTCGTCAGGGTTCTCGACGGTGTTGTCCGGGCGCACGGTGACGCGCGACAGCCGTGACGTCTTCGGCGCCTCGAACGCGGTGGGATCGCCCGGTTCGTGCTCGTAGTTGTAGAGCAGCCAGAGATACCCGTTGCGCGCGAAGTCGCTGTCGACGGCGAGGCCGAGCAGGCCGCGCTCGACGGCGGTGTTGACGTGATCGGAGATGTCGACGACCGGGGTCGGCAGCAGCGTTCCGCTGGCGGTGACCACGCGCACGCGGCCGGCCTTCTCGGCGACGAACATGCGCCCGTCGGGTGCGAAGGCGATCGTCGTCGCCTGGTTCAGCCCCGATGCGACGATCTCCTCGGAGAACCCGGGCGGCAGCTGGATGGCGTGCGCGCCGGGCGCGCAGACGACGGGCGCCGCCACGGCCATGGCCGTGCACAGGACGCGCAGGAATCTTCGAGCACTCGACACCCGGGCCGCACAGTAGGCGTGGCCCGGCGATCGGTCAAGCCTGCGGGACCCACCCCGCCGGGAAGGCCCCGGCGGGCACGTCGCCTGGGCGCTCGCCGAACCAGCGGGTGGCGAGCTGCGCGGCGGGCCGTGCGTCGATCAGGGGCCGAACGTCGCCGACGATCCGCAGCACCGCGAGCGTCGCGCCGATCTGGAAGTCCGCGGCGTTGGGGTCCTCCCCGCCGAGCACGCCGTCGGCGATGAGGCCGTCGATGTGATCGAGCAGGCCGGGCAGCGCCTGGAGGTCTTCGGCCAGCTGGGCCGCCGAGAGGTTGTGGTACTTCCACGAGGCCCGGATGAACTTCATCGCGAAGTCGGTGCCCGCCGGATCGAGCGGCCCGCCGCCGGGCGCCATCGTGCCCATCGCCTCGGGACGGAAGTACAGCGCGCCCCACGGGATGCGGCGCCCGAGGTCCTGCAGCTGGCCGTCGCCCCACGCCGCCGCAGCGCGGATGGCCTCCGCACGGTCAGCGGGGTAGAGCGGCGGATCGGGCGCGAGCTGCTCGAGCCGCTCCATGATCGCGTTCGAGCCGTGGACGGGGTCCCCGTCGACCACGAGACCCGGCACCGTCGTGTTGCCCTCGCCGTAGATCTCGGCCATCGGCTCCTGGTGGCGGCCGATCGGCAGCTCGACCCGCTCGAACTCCAGGCCCTTGAACCGCAGCGCAGCCTCCGCCGTCGCACACGGGTGCGAGGGCGGCAGGACGTGCAGGACCAGCTCGGGCTGCGACACGCGTCAGCCGCCGGCGACGGCCGGGAGGATCGTGAGCTCCCCGCCCGCGGGCACCGCGGTCTCGAGGCCGTCCAGGTAGCGGACGTCCTCACCGGCGACGAACACGTTGACGAAGCGGCGCAGCTCACCGTCCTGGAAGAGCCGCTCGCGCAGCTCGCCGTGCACCTCGAACAGCGCGTCGAGCGCCTCCCCCACCGTGCCGCCCTCGACCGCGACCGAGGCGTTGCCGCCGGCCGCGTCGCGCAGCTGGGTGGGAAGCTTGACCGTGACCGACATCTACGCCGTGACCTCCGTGGGAACCGTCGCGTGGAACGAGTCGACGTCCGCGTCGATCTCGAAGGACTCGAACGACCCGCGCACCGCGTCGAGGGTCTTCAGGCCGTCGCCGGTGATGACGAGGACGACGCGCTCGTCCTTGCCGATCTCACCGCGGTCGGCGAGCTTCTTCAGCGTCGCCGTGGTGACGCCGCCGGCCGTCTCGGTGAAG
>SYBY01000233.1 GCA_005788585.1 Actinomycetota bacterium
GCCGATCAAGTCGCGGGAGATCCCGCAGAACATGAAGAACGCGACGATCGCGATCGAGGACCGGCGCTTCTACGACCACAAGGGCGTCGACTTCGAGGGCGTCGTCCGCGCCGGCGTGAAGAACATCCAGTCGGGCAAGACCGTGGAGGGCGGCTCGACGCTCACGATGCAGCTCGTCCGCGCGCTGTACCGCGACAACGAGCGCACCTTCGAGCGCAAGATCCGTGAGGCGAAGCTCGCCGAGGAGCTCGAGAACGCGCACCCGGGCCAGGAGGGCAAGGCCTGGATCCTCGCCAAGTACATCAACTCGGTGCCCTACGGGACCGAGGGCGGCGTCACGGCGGTCGGCGTGCAGGCCGCCGCCCGCACGTACTTCGACAAGCCCGCCGCCGACCTCAAGCTGCACGAGGCCGCGATGCTCGCCGGGCTGCCGCAGGCGCCGTCGGCGTACAGCCCGTTCCGCGCCCCGGAGAAGGCGATCGCCCGCCGCAACGACGTGCTCGACCGCATGGCCGAGGAGGGCATGATCAAGGAGGAGACCGCCGAGCGCACGAAGGCGATGGAGCTCGGGGTCAAGCCCAGCAAGTACTACACCGAGCGCCGCGAGGGCTTCTTTTTCGACTACGTCAAGCAGGAGCTCATCGACCGCTACGGCGTCGAGAAGGTCCGCCAGGGCGGCCTGTCGATCAAGACGACGATCGACCTGAAGCTCCAGCAGGCCGCGCGCAAGGCGATCGCGGGCCGGCTGAACTTCGCCGACGCGCCGTCGTCGGCGATCGTGTCGATCGATCCGCGCAACGGCTACATCCGCGCCATGGCGACGTCGGCCCAGTACAAGGACCGCAAGTTCAACCTCGCCGCCCAGGGCACGCGCCAGCCGGGATCGACGTTCAAGACCATGGTCCTCATGGCGGCCGTGGCCAAGGGGATCAACCCGGCGTCGACGAGCTACACCTCCAAGCCGCTGAAGCTCAACGACCCGCGCTACGGGCCGATCGAGGTCAAGACGTACTCGAACTCCTACGGCGGCAGCATGAACCTCGTGCGCGCCACGCTCGCGTCGGACAACTCCGTCTACATGCAGCTCGACCTCGATGTCGGACCCGACAACGTGACCCAGGCGGCGCGAGACATGGGGATCAAGAGCAAGCTGAACTCGTTCCCGGCCGAGGGCCTCGGCGGCCTGGAGAACGGCGTGTCCCCGCTGGAGATGGCCAACGCCTACGCGACGCTCGCCTCCGGCGGCTGGCGCAACAAGCCCAAGGCGATCACGAAGGTGACGTTCCCCGACGGCGAGGTCGACGACCTGACCAAGCCCCGCCGCCACAAGGCGTTCACCGACGGCGAGGTCTACGAGATCACGAAGATCCTCAAGCAGAACATCACCGGCGGCACCGGCGGCAAGGCGCAGATCGGCTGCCCCGCGGCCGGCAAGACGGGCACGACGGACAACCACCGCGACGCCTGGTTCGTCGGGTACACGCCTCGCCTGGCGACCTCGACGTGGGTCGGCTACCCCGACAGGCAGATCGAGATGACCTCGACGTACTTCGGCGGTCCCGTCGCCGGCGGCACGTTCCCCGCGGAGATCTGGGGCGACTACATGAAGGTCGCCAAGCGTGACTACTGCGGCGACTTCCCCCAGCCCAAGGTGCCGTTCCAGGGCCAGAGCTTCTCCGGCACCTACCAGAAGCAGAGCGGCGGCACCGGGGATGAGGACTACGACCGCAACGGCGGCACCCAGGCCGCGCAGGACTACGAGACCGGCGCAGGCACCGGCACCGGTGGGAACGGCGGCGCGACGTTCGACGACGACGCGTACGAGACCCCGCCGCAGGAGGTTCCCGCCTCCCCTGCGCCGCAGGAGACCGTGACCCCGGGCGACGGCACCGCCGGAGGCACCGGCGCGGGCGAGTGACCCGCGGCGCGCCGCGCTGCTAGCCTCGACTCCGCATGTCCAAGGAAGAAAAGGTCGAATTCGAGGGCGAGGTCGTCGAGGCCCTCCCCAACGCGATGTTCCGCGTCAAGCTGGACAACGATCACATGGTCCTCGGCCACGTCGCCGGCAAGATGCGCCGGTTCCGCATCCGCATCCTCCCGGGCGACCGGGTCCGCGTCGAGCTGTCGCCGTACGACCTCGACCGCGCGCGCATCGTCTACCGCCACCGCTGAGAATCGCGCAGAGCGCGATTTCAGCCGGGAGTTTTCGCAGGGCGAAAACGTCCCAGGTGCCTGAGTAGGGTCCCTGATGCCAATGTCGGAGTTCGACCTCATTGCGCGCCTGCGCGAGCTGCTGCCCGCGCCGCACGATCGCGTGGTGGTCGGGTCCGGTGACGACGCCGCCGTCGTCCGCGGAGCCGGGGTCGCCGTCACGTCCATCGATCAGATGGTCGACGGCGTGCACTTCCGCCTGGCCCCGGGCCATACCGCACCGTTCGACGCCGGCTGGCGCGCGCTCGCCGGAGCACTGTCGGACCTCGCCGCCATGGGCGCCGGCGCCGGAGAGGCGTACGTCGCGCTCGGGCTGCCCGCCGACTTGGCCGACGACGACGTCCTCGACCTCGCCCGCGGCATGGCCGGGCTGGCCGCCGAGGCCGGCGTCGCCGTCATCGGCGGCGACGTCACCGCCGCGCCGGCGCTGTCGATCGCCGTCACCGTCATCGGCTGGGCCGCCTCCCCCGAGGAGGTCGTGACCCGCGGGGGTGCGCAACCGGGCGACCTCGTCGGGGTCACCGGCCCGCTCGGCGCGAGCGCCGCGGGCCTGGAGATCCTCGAGGGCCGCGCAACCGGGCCGCAGGCGCTGACCGACGCGTACCTGCGGCCCCGGCCGCGACTGTCCGAGGGGCTACGGCTGGCCGCCGCGGGGGCGACGGCGATGATCGACCTGTCCGACGGCCTCGCAGCCGATGCGGGGCACGTCGCCGAAGCGAGCGGCGCCACGCTCGAGCTCGAGCTCGCCTCTGTGCCGCTGGCCGACGGCGTCGCGAACGTCGCAGAGCACCTGGGGGTCGTGCCCGGCGAGTTCGCGGCAACCGGCGGCGAGGACTACGAGCTGCTCGCGTGCGTCCCACCGCAACGGCGCGCCGAGGCCGAGGCCGCGGCACCGCAGCTGCGGTGGGTCGGACGCGTCAGCTCGGGGCCAGGCCTGGCCCGCCTCGCCGGGAGCTCGCAGCCGCTGCGCGGCTACGACCATCGTCGGTGAGGAGCGACCGGCCCGCGATCGCCCCTGCGATCGCGTCCAATCCGTTGCGTCGCAGCAATGCCTCTGCGACCAGGCGTGGGTCGACGTCGTAGCCGTCGTCGGCCACGCGTCGCTTCAACTCTTGAACACTCATCTTCTTCCCTGCCTTCGGCTGAGGTCCCGCACCCCTGCCTTGGTGGTGTCCCTATCGACCTTGGCGGGGGGCCGATTGATCAGGGGTGGTTCCCTCTCGGCCGAGTGTCCATGCACACAAGCGCTGAGCCTGGACATCCGACCTACGGTCCAGCCCCTACGGGCGCGTCCTCGCTGAGCCCGGAGTCCTGCAAACGCCGGGGTTTCTGGCCTGGCTTGGGCAGTGGCGCGCCGCCCCGGGCCGCGCCCCGCGGCTCCGCGGAGATCTGCCGCGCGAAGACGACGATCCGCTGTGCGGCGCTGTAGAGCGGGTGGCAGGCGGTGAGGACCAGGCGGTCGTAGCCGACGTTCTTGACCACCTCGACGGCCGTCGGCGCGACGATCTTGCGTTCCTGCACGCGGTAGACGAACCGCCCGTACGGCATCTCGACGACGATCCGGTCGCCCGGGTTCATCTTGTCGATGTGCCGGAACGGCGCGCCGTAGGTGGTGCGGTGCCCGGCGATCGCCGTCGTCCCGCCGACGCCCGGGTAGACGGTGGACTCGTAGAGCCCGGGCCCCTTGCGCAGCTCCGCGGGGTCGGTGCCCTCGACGATGACGGAGTCGATGCGCCCGCTCTTGGCGGTGATGCGGCCGATGGCCTCACCGGGGTCGGCCTCGCGGCGGAGAGACCGGCCGAGGAACGCCATCCGCCGCGTGCTGCTCGCGAGCTGTTCCAGCGCCCGGGTCTCGACCACCGTCGGCTTGGCCTCCTCGAGCTGCTCGAGGTCACCCGCGAGCGCCTCCTGCGTGATCCCGGCGTAGATCGCGGAGATCGGCTCCTGCCACGCGATCGTCGCGATCGCGTCGGCCACGAGCAGCACACCGGCGATCACGAGGACCGTGCCGAGCTGATGGAACGTCTCGCGCGTCGTCATCGCCGCAGGGCGGACTCCACACCGCCGAGGGAGCCCGGGCCCGCATAGGACCGCGGGCCGCGCATCGTGATCTCCACGTCGTCGTCACCGGCGTGGGCGCGACCGCGCCACGCGATCGCCACGCCGGACACCACCGCGCCCGCCGCGATGCTCCACAGCACCCAGCCCACCGGCGACGCGTGCCCGCCGGCGACGCTCAGCAGCGCCGTCCAGGCCAGGTCGACCGGGTCGAGCCCGAACGTCGCCGCCACCCACGTTCCGAGCGCCACCGCCGGCACCGCCAGCAGCGCGCACACCGCCAGGCCCCACGCACGCGGTGGCCGGAACTCGGGCATGAGCGCGAACAGCCACACGTGCAGCGCCGGGATCAGCAACGCGGCGCTGAACGGGTTGAGGAACCACAGGACGAACGTCACGGCCCACAGGACGAGCAGGGCGCCGACGGCCGCTCCGGGCGCGGCCGCGTCGCCGCCCACCCGACGGATCACGCTGCGCCGCGGATACCGGACCGCGACGGCGGCCAGCACCCCGGCCAGGGCGACGCCGACCAGCGCGCCGATCGCGACGGGGACGGTGCTGATCGGCGCCGGTGCCGCCGGCGCGACAGGCAGCAGGCCGGTGAGCCCGATCAGGCGGGCGATGACCGCGGCGGCCACGAACGGGACGGCGGCCAGCAGGGTCCACGTGATCCACGGGCCGATCTCGGTGCGCTGGCGGCGCGCCCGGGCGAAGGCGTCCACGAGGGCCAGCAGCGGCGGCAGGAGCAGCACCCCGAGCAGGAGCCGCGGCGCCCACGCGGGGATCACCTTGCCCTGGATGACGACGCTCGGGCTGTGGTCGTTGCGGATGGCCGGGCCGTTGTCGAGCGCGGTGACGACCCGCAGCGCCGTTCGGCCGAAGGTCTGCATCCGGGCGGGCGAGACCTCGGCGTCGGCGGGCGGCGGCGCCTCACCGGAGGCCGACAGCAGCACGGCGGGCAGTCCCGCGTCGATGAGCGGGCCCTGCTCCCCGAGGGTGCCGGGCACGGCGTAGCGCCCGGTCTGGCTCAGCGCGCGCGGCGCGCTGGCCGCGAGGCCCGTCTCGGTGCGCAGCGCGGTCTCGACGGTGCGGCGCAGCTGCAACGGCGCAATGCCCAGGCCGTTCGACCAGGGGACGACCGTGGGCCGGCGCAGGTCGTCGGAGGCCAGCGCGCCCAGGACGAGCACGGCCGACACGTCCTGGCCGGCGAGTTGCCGGGCGAGCTCGATCGACCCGGCGGCGCCACCGCTGCCGCCGCTGGTCGACACCAGCATGAGCGTCTTCGACGTGCGGCGCGGCGCGCCCACGACCCGCGCGAGCTCCAGCAGCGCCGCCGTCCCCGACAGCTCGGCGCGCGCACCCGGGCCCGCGGCGTCCCGGTGCGCGACGACGACGATCCGCTGGCTCGACGTCCCCGTCCGCTCTCCGATCACCAGGCGCAGGTCGCGGGTGCCGTCGATCGTCCGACCGCTGTGGATCTCCTCCCGCACCGAGAACCGGGCGGTGCGCAGATCGCCGGCCACGCGCTGGCCGAGCTGGTCGTCGGCGACGTCGCCAGGGCGGCGCACGGGGTAGGCGTCGGCCAGCCGGTCGAGCGTGGCCATCGCGCGCGTGCCGCTGAACGCGTCGGCGGCGAGCGTCGTCCGGACCGAGCGCGGTGGCTCCTGCAGCGAGAACGCGACCACGATGAGGACCAGCGCGACCGGCAGCAGCCCGACGCGGTAGAAACGCGGTTCGAGCACGCTGCCACACTA
>SYBY01000234.1 GCA_005788585.1 Actinomycetota bacterium
CCGCCCTGGATCCGGGCGCCGCCGCTGTCGTTGATGCCGACGATCGGCATGCCGCTCTTCGCCGCGAGGTCCATGACCTTCGCGACCTTCTGGCCGACGGTGAGGCTGACGGAGCCGCCGAGGACCGTGAAGTCCTGGGCGTACACGGCGACGGGGCGCCCGTCGACGGTGCCGTGGCCGGTGACGACCGCGTCGCCCTCGGGGCGCGGGGTCCCGGGGGGACCCAGCGCCTCGCGGCGGTACCGGTCGACCTCCGTGAACGATCCGTCGTCCAGCAGGCGGTCGATCCGCTCTCGCGCGGTCTGCCCGCCGCGTTCGTGCTGCTTGGCCTTGGCCTGCTCCTCGCGCTCCTGCGCGAGGGCCCGCCGGGCCAGCAGCTGCTCGGTCCCCTCAGCCGTTCCACTCATCCCGGGCGGCATCCTCGCACGGACACCGGCTGACGGGTAGTGCTAGGCCTTGCGGGACTTGTCGGCGACGACGTCGGCGGTCGAATCGACCGGGGCGTTCTCGTCGGGGTACGGGCCGAGCAGCTCCTCCAGCGGGCGCGGCTTGCCGAGGTGGTAGCCCTGGCCGAGGTCGACGCCCTCGCGGAGCAGCAGCCGGACGATCTCGTCGTCGCCGACGAACTCGGCGACCGTGACCTTGCCCATGCCGCGCGCGATGTCGACGAGCGCCTTGATGACCAGCCGGTCGGTCGGGTTGGTCGCACAGCCGCGGACGAACTCGCCGTCGATCTTCAGGACGTCGAAGGGGAGGTGCTTGAGGTAGTAGAAGGAGCCGAAGCCGGCGCCGAAGTCGTCGAGCGCCAGCCGGCAGCCCAGTTCGGACAGCCGCTCGCTGAAGATCCGGGCCGCGGGGATGTCGGAGACCGCGGCGGTCTCGGTGACCTCGAGGACGAGGTCGTGCGGGTGGACGTGCTTGGCCCGCGCCAGGTCCTCCTCGATGATCTCCAGCAGCTCGGGGTCGCCGAGCGACCGGCCCGAGACGTTGACGCTGACCGGGAGGCGGCGACCTGCGCGCCCCTCGCGCTCCATGTACTCGATCGCCTTGCGCACGACCATGCGGTCGATGGTCTGGATGAGGTCGAAGCGCTCTGCGACGTAGAGGAACGCGCCCGGCGGGACGAGCTCACCCTGCTCGTCGACCATGCGGATGAGCAGCTCGTGCCAGGCGACCTCCATCTTCTGGAGATCGACGATCGGCTGGGCGTGCAGCACGAAGCGGTCCTCGTCCAGCGCCTGGACGATCTTCTCGACCCACTCCATGCGGGCCTTGATCTTGGACTCCGCCTCCTCGTCGTCCGAGAAGAAGCAGACGCGGTTGCGGCCGGCTTCCTTCGCGTCGTACATCGCGAGGTCGGCGTTGACGAACATCTCCTCGGAGGAGGTCTTGTCGTCGGTGAAGAGCGCGACGCCGACCGAGGCCGTGATCCGCCCGGCGAGCTCGCCGCGCAGGCGGTCGGCCCGGTTGCGGATCGCCTCGACCAGCGCCTGGGCGACGGTCCACGCCTCGTCGCGGCGGCCCTGGGGCAGCAGGACGGCGAACTCGTCGACGCCGAGGCGGGCGAGGACGTCCGTGGTGCGCAGCCGCTCGCGCAGGACGGCGGCGACGCTGACGAGCAGCTCGTCGCCCGCGGAGTGACCGAGGGTGTCGTTGACGTACTTGAAGCCGCCGAGGTCGAGGCCGAGCAGCGCGCCGGCGGGGCCATAGCGCTTGACGTGCTCGACCTGGCCCTCCAGCGCGGCCTCGAACGCGCGGCGGTTGGGCAGCCCGGTGAGCGGGTCGTGGTCGGCCATGTGCCGCAGGCGGTCCTCGAACCGGCGGCGCTCGGTGACGTCCTGGACCTGCATGATGAGGAAGTCCGGCTGGTCGTCGGGGTCGCGCACGAGCGTCGCCTGCATCGACACCCACACCGGGTGACCGGTGGCGTGCAGGTACCGCAGCTCCACCTCCTGCGCCTCGGTGTGGCCGTCGGCGAGCGCGCTGATCGCCTCGCCGCTGGCGTCGAGATCGTCGGGGTGGGTGATCGTGTGCAGCGCAGTGCGCTCGAGCTCGGACCGCCGGTAGCCCGTGATGTCGGTGAGCGCCCGGTTGACCTGGCGCAGGCGGCCGTCGAGGCCGACGACGGCGATGCCGATCGGCGCCTCCTCGAAGACGGCGCGGAAGCGGCGCTCGGCGTGGCGCAGGGCGGCGTCGGCGAGGCGCTGCGTGGTGACGTCGGTGCCGACGAGCAGGACGCCGAGGATCTCGCCCAGCTCGTCGCGGTACGGACCGAGGTGGATCTCCAAGGTGCGGCCGAGGCGGTCGCTGTCGAGCTCCACCGTCGCGTCGATGCCGCGCAGCGCGCCCTCGGCGGCGGCGGCGAGCGCGGCGGCGTCGTCGGGGCCGGCGAGCATCGTGACGGGCTCGAAGATCAGGGCGTCGGGGTCGAACGCCGACTCGGCGATCTCGCCCTCGAGCAGGGTGATGCGCAGGTCGTGGTCGAGGATCGCCACGACGGCGCCGGGGAGGTTCGCGCTGATGAGGCGGTGGCGGCGCTCGGAGTCGCGCAGGAGCTCCTCGGCGCGGCGGCGCTCGGTGACGTCGACGACCGTGCCCATGATGCCGGGCTCGCCGCCGCCTGCGTCGTCGATGTGCTCGGTCTCGACGAGGACGTGGCGGACCGGGTCGCCCGCCTCGGGGTCGCCGATGCGCAGTTCGCCGCGGAACTCCCGCTCGCCGGGGGTCGTGACGTACCAGGAGGATGAGACGCGCTCGCGGTCGTCGGGGTGCACCGCCTGCAGCCAGCCGCGGCCCAGGGCGCGGCCCGGCGTCAGGCCGGTCAGCTCGCACCAGGTGTCGTTGACGTACTGCAGCTCGCCTGCGCCGTCGGCGAGGAAGACGCCGACGGGGACGTTGGTCATGAGCCCGCGGTACCGGGACTCGCTCGCCCGCAGGCGGCTCTCCGCGGCGCGCGCGTGCCGCACCGCGCGCAGCTGGTCACGGCTGGTGGCGCGGACGAGCAGGGCGCCGGCGACGGCGACGATCGTGATGCCCGCGGCGGCGACGACGCGGGCCATCGTGGTGCCGCCGACGGCGAGCACGGCCAGCGACACGACCATCGCGGCAATGAGCGCAGACGCAACGGCGCGGCGGCGAGGACTCCAAGCGGGCAGGGTCAGGTCGTCCATTCCTTCGCGTACATCGGAACTTTTCGGACGGTGCTTGAGCGAAGTACCAGGAACCTGGGCAAAATCGGTACGCGCGCGTCCCCAGGACCCGCCGCCCGTCCACGCCGTTCGCCCCCGGGTCAAGCAAGGTCTCCAGGGTGCCGACGCCACCAACGTGTTCGACGTCGAGACTGCGCTCCGGGAGCTCGTGGCAACGGGCGGCTCGGACCTCCACCTGCGGGCCTACACCGAGCCCCGCCTCCGCCTGAACGGCGAGCTCGTCCCGCTGCCGGGCGC
>SYBY01000235.1 GCA_005788585.1 Actinomycetota bacterium
CACGACCAGGTCGAGGCGATGACGATGGGCGACCGGGTGGCGGTCATGCGCAAGGGGGAGCTGCAGCAGGTCGCACCGCCGCAGGAGCTCTACGACCGCCCGGTCAACGTCTTCGTGGGCGGCTTCATCGGCAGCCCGTCGATGAACATGCTCGCCGCCACGCTCCAGCGCGACGGCGACACCTGGCGCGCGGTTCTCGGTGACGGCGTGGCGCTCGCGCTGGGCGAGGAGACGGTCGGGTCCCGTCCCGCCATCACCGCCTTCGAGGGCCGCGAGGTCATCCTCGGGATCCGGCCCGAGGACCTCGAGGACGCCCAGCTCGCACCGGACGCGCCCGCCGAGCGACGGCTCCGCGGCGAGCTGCGCCTGCGCGAGTCGCTCGGCTCCGAGGTCATGGCGCACGTCGCGGTCACCGCCCGCCCGGCCGCGACCGAGGTGGGCGCCGAGCTCGGCGAGGACACGGGTTTCAGTGCGATCGGGGCCGACAGCGGTGAGCACGCCGTGCTCGTCGGACGCCTGTCGCCGCGCACGCGGGTGCAGACGGGCGAGCAGATCGAGCTCGCCGTCGACACCCGCGCGCTGCATCTCTTCGACCCGGAGACGGGTCGGGGCATCTACGACGCAGGAGGGGAAAGCACATGAGAGGGCATCGAAGGTTTGCCACGATCGCGGCGGCGGCGCTGCTCGCGACGGGGCTCGTCGCCGGGTGCGGCGACGACGACGAGGGCGACAGCGGCGCGGCGACCTCGACCGCTGCGCAGGGTGACGACAGCATCCGTGGAGATGTCGCCGTCATCGGCGTGTGGACGGGCGACGAGCAGCGCTCGTTCCAGGCGGTCCTGGACGCGTTCGAGGAGCGCTTCCCGAACGTCAGCGTCCGCTACACCGCGGGCGGCGACAACACGCCGACCCTGCTGAGCACCGCGGTCGAGGGCGGCGATCCTCCGGACATTGCGGCGGTTGCGCAGCCGGGTCTGGTCAAGGACTTCCAGCGCAAGGACGCCCTGCAGCCGATCGGCTTCGCGCGGGAGACGCTCGAGGCGCAGTATCCCGGCGACATCGTCGAGCTCGGCGAGATCGAGGATGAGCTGTACAGCTTCGTCTTCAAGGCCGCGAACAAGTCGACGGTGTGGTTCAACGTCGCAGCGTTCGAGAACGCGGGCGTCGAGCCGCCCGAGACGTGGGAGCAGTTCCTCGAGAACGCCGAGACGCTGCAGGCGTCCGGCACGCCGGCGTACTCCATCGGCGGTGCGGACGGATGGACGCTCACCGACCTGTTCGAGAACATCTACCTGCGCCAGGCCGGCCCGGAGAAGTACGACCAGCTCACCGAGCACGAGATCCCGTGGACCGACCAGTCGGTCAAGGACGCGCTCGAGGCCATGGCCCAGATCCTCGGCGACACCGAGAACATCCGGGGCGGGACGACGGGCGCGCTGCAGACCGAGTTCCCGGCGTCGGTGGAGAACGTCTTCGCCGACCCCGCCCGTGCGGCGCAGGTCATCGAGGGCGACTTCGTCCCGGGCGTCGTGGCGGAGAACAATCCGCTGGAGCCGGGCACCGGCTATGACGTCTTCCCGTTCCCGTCGATCGGTGACGCCCAGAACGTCGTCGTCGGCGGCGGCGACTCGATCATCATGTTCAAGGACAGCCCGGCCGCCCAGGCGCTTGTGGCGTTCCTGACCACGAAGGAGGCCCACGAGGCGTGGGCGTCGCGCGGTGGCTTCTCGTCCCCGAACACCGAGGTCGAGGACAGCGTCTACCCGGACGACATCACGCGGAAGACGGCGACCGCGATCGCGGACGCCGAGACGTTCCGCTTCGACATGTCCGACCTCGCGCCCGTGGACTTCGGCGGCACGCCGGGCCAGGGCCAGTGGAAGATCCTCCAGGACTTCCTGGAGGACCCGGACGACGTGGACGGGGCCGCAAGCAAGCTCGAGGCGTCGGCGAAGCGGGCCTACGAGTAGCCGGACATGTCCGCGGGCGGCATCACCGATCCGCAGCGCCTGCGCCGGGCAGCGACGACGGCGGTCTTCCTGGGACCGGCCGTCGTCCTGCTCGGCGTGTGGGTCGTCTATCCGACGGTCCGCACGATCGTGCGCAGCTTCTTCGACCGTGACGGCACGACGTTCGTGGGCCTCGACAACTACGAGGCGATCTTCACGACGGACACGCTTGTCACGGCGCTGCAGAACAACGCGCTGTGGGTCGCCGTGGTGCCCGCGTTCATCACCGCGATCGGGCTGATCTTCGCGGTGCTGACCGAGCGGATCCGCTGGCAGGTGGCGTTTCGCACCGCGGTCTTCATGCCGATGGCGATCTCGCTGTTCGCCGCGGGCGTGATCTGGCGGATCATGCTCGACCAGGACCCCGAGCGCGGCGCGGTGAACGCCTCGATCGTCGCGGTGAAGGACGCGCTGGCGCCGGCTGGCGTGCTGGAACAGGGGCAGGCCTCGACGCCGCAGCTGGAAGGCAGCCCCGAGCGCGGCTTCGTGCTTCGGACCCCCGTGCGCGCCGGAGACCAGGCGCTGCTCGGGCTCACGGCGATCCCGCCCGCGCAGATGCCCGCCGACGCGGAGCAGGCCGCGACGCCGCGAGCCGGGCCGCAGGAGATCACGGGGACCGTGTGGCGGGACTTCAAACCCGGCGGGGGCGACCCCGGGCGGGTCGAGCCCGAGGAGCTCGGGATCCCCGGCGCGACCGTCGAGCTGCGCGACCCCGGCGGGGGCGTGACCGCCACGGCGACGACCGAGGCCGACGGCGGCTTCCGCTTCGACGACGTCGATGCCGGCACGTACCGCGTGGCGCTCGCGCAGGAGACGTTCGCGACGACGAACTCCGGCGTGTCCTGGCTGGGGCCGAAGCTCATCACGCCCTCGGTCATGCTCGCCTACATCTGGGTCTGGGCGGGCTTCTCGATGGTCATCATCGCGGCAGGCCTGTCGTCGATCTCGCGCGAGGTGCTCGAGGCCGCGCGGACCGACGGCGCGACGGAGCGCCAGGTGTTCCGCCGGGTCACCGCACCCATGCTCGCGCCGGTGCTGAGCGTCGTGTTCATCACGATGATCATCAACGTCCTGAAGGTCTTCGACATCATCCTGTCGGTGGCGCCGGCGTCCTCGCAGGACGACGCGAACGTCATCGCGCTGGCGATGTGGCGCACGTCGTTCGGCGGGGTCAAC
>SYBY01000236.1 GCA_005788585.1 Actinomycetota bacterium
AGCGCGTCGGCGATCGCGGTGAGCGCGGCGTTCTTCGTGGCGGTGTCGAGCGCGGCCAGCGTGCGCGACGCCTCACGGGCGCGCAGGCAGACCTCGGTGACGGACTGGGTGACCGTGGCCATAAGGCCTCACAGGGTACCGGCGCGAGCGCTACGCGAGCACGAAGTAGTCCCGGTGCACGGCCTCTTCGGTCGCGCGCGGGAAGACCTCGCGCACCTGCGCGGACTTCAGACCCACGATGCGCCGCAGCTCGTCGGCCGTGTAGTTGCTGATGCCCTTGCCGATCAACCCGCCGCCGTGGGCGATCTCGACGGCGTCCCCCACGTCGAACGCGCCGTCGACCGCCGTGATGCCGACCGGCAGCAACGACGTGCCGCCCTCGCGCAGCGCCCGCGCTGCGCCCGCGTCGACGAGGACCGTGCCCTGCGACGGCTTGGCGTACTTCAGCCAGAGCTTGAACGACGTGTAGCCCGTCTGGCGCGCCGGGAACCGGGTGCCCTCGCGCTCGCCGTCGAGCACGTTGCGCAGCGCGCCCTCGCGCCGGCCGCTGCAGATGACGGTGTCGATCCCTGCCGCCGTGGCCATCTCGGCGGCGACGACCTTCGAACGCATCCCGCCGGTGCCCAGCGAGCTCGTCTCATGCCCGATCTCCAGGTCGTCGAGCACGCTGTAGTCCGTGACCTCCTCGACCATCCGCGCGTCCGGGTCGTTGCGCGGGTCGGCGGTGAAGACGCCGTCGGGCGTGGTGAGCAGCGCAAGCTGGTCGGCCTCCACGAGGATCGCGACCTGCGCCGCGAGGAAGTCATTGTCGCCGAAGCTGATCTCGTCGGTGGCGGTGGTGTCGTTCTCGTTGATCACCGGGACGACGCGCCAGTCGAGCAGCCGCCGCAGCGTGTTGCGGGCGTTGAGGTAGTGCCCGCGCGCGCTCATGTCGAAGAACGTCAGCAGCACCTGCGCGCTCGTGACGCCGCGGTCGCGCAGCAGCTCGTCGTAGACGCGGTAGAGCTTGCCCTGCCCCACCGCGCTGGCCGCCTGCAGGTCCTCGATGGCCGTGGGCCGTGCCGCGGCGCCCTCGGGCCGCATGATCTTCAGCCCGTGCGCGATCGCGCCACTGGAGACGATGACGACGTCGTCGCCCGCGGCGTGGCGGCGGGCCACCTCGTCGGCGAGCCGGCCGAGGACGTCGTCGCGCAGGGACCCGTCGTCGTGGGCGACGATCGAGGAACCGAGCTTGATGACGTGCCGGGCCATGGTGCGGTGCAGCGTAGTCGCCGCCCGCGGCGACGGGTCAGCCGGTGCTGTGCGTGCCGCTGAGGTTCAGCGCGACGACCCCGACGATGATGCACCCGACGCCGATCGCCCGCGCCGCGGTCAGGACCTCGGAGAACGCGAGGATGCCGATGATCGTGATGGCCGCGGTTCCCACGCCGGCCCAGATCGCGTAGGCGACCCCGACGTCGATCGACTTGAGCGCCTGCGCCAGCAGCGCCAGCGAGACGACGTAGCCGACGACGACCACGACCGACGGCCCCGGCCGCGTCAGCCCCTCCGAGGATTTCAGGAACACCGTGGCGATGACCTCGCAGAGGATCGCGGCGGCGAGATAGGCGGCGCCCGCGGGCACGGTCAGGTCGCGTCCGACCGGTGGACGCGGATCGTCCACCCGGCGCCCTGCCGGCTGAACACGCGGGTCTCGGCGACGACCGGGCTGACGGCCTGCAGGCGGCGCATCAGGCGCCGCGCGAACCACAGGCGGTTGAACAGCGAGATCACGAACACGCCGGAGGGCGCGAGGAACTGCTGGTAGCGCAACACCGTCGCCACGGGGTCGTCGAAGTAGTAGAGGGTCTCGTTGAACGCGATCACGTCGTACTCGCGGTCCGGCACGTAGGTCGCCCCGTCGGCGACGAGGAAGCGCGTGCGATCGTCCGCGCGGCCCTGTGCGGTGGCCACGGTCTCGGCGAGCGGGTCGATGCCCGTGTAGGTCCCGTACCGCAGCCCGCGCTGAAGCAGCCCCTGGGCGCAGCCAACGTCGAGCATCGCCCCTCCCGGCGCGAACGCCTCCATGTAGCCCTGCACGACGCGGTAGCGCCCGAGCTCGTTGATGTCCTCGAGCCTTGCCCAGCCGTGGGCGTTCTCCGCCGCGTTGTCGCGCTCGAGGTACCACCGCAGCGCCCGGTGCGGAATCGGCACGTACGGCAGGAGCGGCATGGCGCCGGCCTCCATGAGGCGGACCGTCAGCGACGGGTCTTCCAGCGGTCGGATGTCGGGAGCGGTCGACGGCATGCGCAAACGTGACATCTAACGTTACAGAGAAGTCGACCATGTCGCCCTAACCCCTGGCTGGCTGACCGACTAGGGTGCGCGCACGGAAACGCGAAGGAGGCTCGATGGACGTGCAGGGAGCAGGAGCGGTGGTCTTCGGCGGCGCCTCAGGGCTCGGTGCCGCGACGGCCCGCAGGCTCGCGGCCGACGGTGCGTCCGTCGTCGTGGCCGACCTCAACGCCGAACTCGGCGAGCAGCTCGCCGACGAGATCGGCGGCGGATTCCTCCAGGCCGACGTCACCAACAGCACGCAGGTCCAGGACGCGCTCGCCGCCGCCGATGACCTCCGCGTGGCCGTCAACTGCGCGGGCATCGGACCGCCGGCCAAGCTCGTCGGCCGCGACGGCCCCGCCCCGCTCGAGGGCTTTCAGCGGATCATCGAGGTCAACCTGCTCGGCACGATCAACGTGCTGCGCCTCGCCGCCGGCGTCATGGTCGGCAACACGCCCAACGCGCACGGCGAGAAGGGCGTCCTCATCAACACCGCCTCGATCGCCGCGTACGACGGGCAGATCGGGCAGGTCGCCTACGCGGCGTCGAAGGGCGGCATCGTGGGCCTCACGCTGCCGGCCGCCCGCGATCTCGCGCGGGACGGGATCCGGGTCGTGACCATCGCCCCGGGCCTGTTCAACACCCCGCTGCTCGCGTCGCTCCCCGAGCCTGCGAAGGAGGCCCTCGGGGCGTCCGTGCCGTTCCCGCCGCGCCTCGGCGAGCCGGATGAGTACGCCGCGCTCGCTGCGCACATCATCGAGAACCCGATCCTCAACGGTGAGGTCATCAGGCTCGACGGTGCGCTGCGCATGGCCCCGAAGTAGTTGCAGCGCGAACGACGCTCTAGGCTGGGGCGGTGACCCCGACCCCGCCACCCGCCGCGCTCAGCCGGTGGATCGTCCTGGTCATGGCGTTCGGGTGCGGCGCCGCCGTCGCCAGCAACTACTACGGCCAGCCGCTGCTCGACGTGATCGCCGAGACGTTCGGCGTCGCGCCGAGCACCGCGGGCTTCATCGTCACC
>SYBY01000237.1 GCA_005788585.1 Actinomycetota bacterium
ACAAGCTCGCCGCGCTGAACAGCTCCGAGTGGTCGGGCGCCTCGTTCGTCTACGTGCCGCCGGGCGAGCACGTCGCGAT
This sequence comes from Actinomycetota bacterium, assembly GCA_005788585.1. The sequence goes on from SYBY01000237.1 coordinate 80, forward strand.
GCCGCTGCAGGCCTACTTCCGTATCAACACGGAGACCAGGGGCCAGTTCGAGCTCACGCTCATCATCGCCGACGAGGGCTCGTACGTGCCCTACGTCGAGGGCTGCACCGCGCCGACGTACAGCGGCGATTCGCTGCACTCCGCGGTGGTCGAGCTCATCGCCAAGCCGGGTGCCCGCATCCGGTACACGACGGTGCAGAACTGGTCGCAGAACGTCTTCAACCTCGTGACGAAGCGCGCGGTCGCCGAGCGTGACGCCACGGTGGAGTGGGTCGACTGCAACCTGGGCTCGAAGCTCACGATGAAGTACCCGGCCGTCTGGCTGATGGGCGAGCGCGCCCACGGCGAGGTGCTGTCGATCGCCTTCGCGGGCACCGGCCAGCATCAGGACGCGGGCGCGAAGATCGTGCACGCCGCGCCGAACACGACGTCGAACATCTTCGCCAAGTCGATCTCCAAGGACGGCGGGCGCAGCTCGTACCGCGGTCTGCTCGAGGTCGCGAAGGGCGCGCACGGCGCGAAGTCGAAGGTCGTCTGCGACGCGCTGCTGCTCGACGAGGAGTCCCGCTCGGACACGTACCCGACGATCCGCATCGGCGAGGACGACGTCGACGTCGGCCACGAGGCCACGGTCTCGAAGGTCGGCGAGGAGCAGCTGTTCTACCTCCAGTCCCACGGGATCCCGGAGGAGGAGGCGTCCAAGCTGATCGTCAACGGCTTCATCGAGCCGATCGTCAAGGAACTGCCCATGGAATACGCGGTCGAGATGAACCGCCTGATCGAGCTGCAGATGGAGGGCTCCATCGGATGACGACCGCTGCTGCTGACTTCCTGGCCGAGCGCCGCGCGCGCGGCGCCGAGCTGGCGGCGTCCTTGCCGCTGCCGACGTTTCGCGGCCAGCCCGGCTGGGAGTTCACGCCTCTGAAGGGCCTCGATCTCGACGCGTTCGCGCCCGCCGGCGCGGGTGATCTCGCGCTCGCGCGGTCGGTGACGCCCGTGCTGGAGGCGCCGGAGGGTGCGGTCCGGCTCGACCAGGTCGACACGACGGTCGCGCCGGGTCCGGAGCTCGACTCCGAGGGCCCGCTCGTCCTGCCGCTGTCCGAGGCCGCGGTCTCGCATGCGGAGGTGCTCGAGGAGCACTTCGGGTCGATCGTCGACGGCGACGACCCGTTCGTCGCGCGCAACGAGGCCGGCTGGACCGGTGGCGCGTTCGTCTACGTCCCGCGTGGCGTGACGGTCGACGCCCCGATCGTCGTGACCGCCGTGCACGCCACGCCCGGCAGCGCCGCACACTGGCGCACGCTCGTCGTCCTCGAGGACGGCGCGGAGGCCGAGGTGTGGGAGCAGCACCTGTCTGCTGACGGCGAGCAGGACGGCCTGGTGACCACGGTCGTCGAGCTGTCCGTCGGGCAGGGCGCGTCCCTGCGCTACGTCGGGGCCCAGGATCTGTCCCAGAAGACGTGGGTCTTCGGCAGCCAGCGCGCGGTCGTCCAGCGCGACGGCACCCTGGACTGGATCATCCTCGGCTTCGGCTCGGCCAACGGCCGGGTCGCGGTGGAGACCGACCTCGCCGGCGAGGGCGCCGAGGGCCGTGTCACCGGCGCGTACGCCACGAACGGCCGCCAGCACCTCGATTACGCCACCACGCAGGAACATTCCGCGCCGCGGACCAACAGCGACCTGGCGTTCCGGGGCATCCTGGGCGAGCGGTCGCACACGGTGTGGTCGGGCATGATCAAGGTCGACCCGGGGGCGCAGCAGATCGACGCGTTCCAGGAGTCGCGCAACCTGCTGATCTCCAAGAAGGCCCACGCGGACGCGATCCCGGGCCTCGAGATCCTCGCCAACGACGTGCGCTGCACGCATGCGGCGGCGATCGCGCAGCTCGATCCCGAGCAGATCTACTACCTGCGCTCCCACGGGCTCCCGGAGGCCAAGGCCAAGCGCCTCGTCATCGAGGGGTTCCTGCAGGCGACGGTCGAGCGCTTCGAGGAGGGACCGGTCCGCGAGGCCGTCGGCGCCGCCCTTGATCGGCGGCTCGAAGTCGTCCTCGGATAACGCCGGGTTCCATAACGTTGTGTGGAGGGCGTCCTGCGGGGCGCCCTTCGTCGTTCTGGGGCCCTTCCCGAAGAAGGCCCCGCTGTGCAGGCAGAACGTCGGGGTGGGACGCTAAGCCTCAGGCTTAAGTCGAGGGTGAGGGTTGGCCGATCAGCCCCGCGGCGACCGTTTTCGCCTCGACTGCGGCCGCCGGCCCGTTGTCATAAAACGCCTCGGCCATCACGCCGTCATGGAGCAGGAGGAGCTGCCTGCCGGCGCCGGGAGGGTCGGCAGCGCCGGCCTCCCGGGCCAGCGCTTCGAGCAGCACACCGAGCCATTGCCGGTGCTCGGCGAGCGCCTCGGCCTGCGCAGGCTCGCCGACGCAGCGCTCGACCGCCGCGCCGAGCAGCGGGTCGCCCCGCCAGTCCTTCTCCGCGGTCAGGGCCGCCAGCACGTCGAAGAAGGCGACGGGCCGCACTCGCGGATCGGCCACGGCGCGCAGGTCCCGGCCCAGCCGTTCGCGCAGCCGCGCCGCGCGCGCCGCGAGGTACGCCGCGATCAGGCCGTCCTTGGAGTGGTAGTGGACGTAGAGCGTCGCCTTGGCGCACCCGGATTCGCGCAGGATGGCGTCGATCCCGACCGCCCGGATGCCCTCGCGCGTGAACAACCGGTCTGCGGCAGCGAGGATCCGCTCCCGCGGCGGGGCAAGGCGAGGCATGACGCACCAATACCACCCGGGCCGGTCGGGCCCGGGCGGGGCGGGCCTAGACGGCCTCGCGCGTCGGGAGGTCCGCGAGGACCTGCGCGAGCTCGTCCACCGTTGCGAACGACAGGCCCAGGACGTGAACCTTGCGGTGCGCGATCCGGCCGTCGCCGTCGATGATCACCACGGCGCGCCGCGTGCCCATCACGGGGGCCGAGACGCCGTACGCCCGCGCGACCTCGCGTTCGGTGTCGGCGAGCAGCGGGACGTTGAGCCCGTGGTGCTCGATGAAGGCCTGGTGCGAGTCGAGGTCCTGCGCCGACACGCCCACCACGACGGCGTCGAGGGCGGACAGCTCCGCGCCGCGGTCGCGGTACGAGCAGAACTGCTTCGTGCACACCGGCGTCTCGTCACCGGGGTAGAACAGGAGCACCACGGGGTGGCCGCGGTGGTCGGCGAGCCGGAAGGGCCCATCCGTGCCCTCGAGCTCGAAGTCAGGGGCGGGGTCACCGATCTGCGGAGTGCGAGCCATCGACCAACCATACGTCTTCGGGCTCGCCTGCGGTTCACATCGTGCGATAGAAGGTGGGGGTGGCCGACTGGATCGACACACACGCAGCGTCCATCGCCCGGCGGGCGGTCCGCGACCTCGAAGCCCTCGTCGGGGTCTCGTCCCCGTCCGGGGACGTTGCCGGCGCCGAGGAGGCGATCGCCATCGCCGCGGCGCTCGCGCCGGCCGAGGCGGAGGTCGCCCGGCTCCCCTGCTCGACGGCGCGCCACGCTCCCGACCTGTTGCTGCGCCTGACCGGGACCGGGAGCCGCCGGCTGCTGCTCCTCGGACACGTCGACACCGTCATCGCGCACGGCCATCACCGGCCGCTCGAGGTGGCCGGCGACCGGCTCAACGGCTCCGGGACCGTGGACATGAAGGGCGGGGTCGTCCTGGCGCTTGGCGTGCTCCGTGCGCTGCTCGAGCGGACCGCCGACTTCGCCGCCGCCGACCTCCTGCTCGTCTGCGACGAGGAGTGGCGTACCGGGGACTTCGCCCATACCGGTCGGTTCACCGGGTACGACGCCTGCCTGTGCTTCGAGGCCGGTGAGCTCGACGCCGAGGGACACGACGCCGTCATCGTCCGCCGCAAGGCCGCGGGGACGCTGCGGGTGCGGGCCCACGGCCGCTCGGCGCACTCGGGCGCGTCGCCCGACGACGGCCGCAACGCGCTGCTCGCGCTCGCCGCCGCGGCCCAGGCCGTCGCGGCCCACCACGCGCCCACGGGTCCCCAGCGCCTCACCGCGGTGCCCACCGTGCTGCACAGCGGCGACGCGTTCAACGTCGTGCCCGCCGCCGGCGAGCTGAC
>SYBY01000238.1 GCA_005788585.1 Actinomycetota bacterium
CGCCGACAAGGTCTTCATGCTGACGCCGCGCAACGTCGAGATCTCCGCCGAGGAGCGCGCGCGGCTGATCGAGAAGGGCTTCTTCAACCAGTCCTAGCTGGTCGGGCTCGTCATGCAGATCGGAATCATCGGCGCCGGGAACCTCGGTCTCGCCTTCGCGCGGGGCCTCGGGGCGCCGGTCCTCGTCAGTGACGCCGACCCGGCGCGGGCTCAGGCGCTGGCCGACGAGGTCGGCGGCCGCGCCTGCTCGTCGAACGCCGAGCTCGCGGCGCAGGCCGAGGTCGTGGTGCTGTGCCACAAGCCCCCGCAGCTCGAGGCCGTTGCGGCCGAGATCGACGCGGTCGGCGGCGGGGTCCTGTCCTTCGTGGGCGCGCGGACCGTCGCGGACCTCCGCGCCGCCTACCCAGGCGTCCCCGTCGTGCGGGCCATGCCGAACACGGCGCTCGAGGTCGGGGAGTCGCTCATCGCCGTCGTCCCGCCCGGACCGGGCGAGGAGGCCTTCCACGCGCAGGCCGTCGAGGTCATGGAGCGGGTGGGCGAGGTCGTGCTGCTCCCCGAAGGGCAGATGATGCTGTCGCAGATCAGCTCCGGCGCCATGCCGGCGTACGTCGCGCTCGTCGCTGAGGCACTCGTCGACGCCCTCATCCGTCAGGGTCTCGACGCCGGCACCGCGACGCGGCTGGTGGCCGGCAGCATGCCGGGTGCCGCCAAGATCGTCGCGAGGTCCGGCGGGGACACGCTCGGCGTGCGCCGGGCCGTGACGTCGCCCGGCGGGACGACCGCGAAGGCACTCAACGCCCTCGAGGCCGGTGGCGTGCGCGCCGCGTTCGCCGAGGCGGTCGACGCGATCGCGAGCCCCGCGCGATGATCCCGGGCGTGTTCATCCTCGCTGACGCCCGCGGGCAGGTGGCCGACTTCCTCGGTGCCCTGCTCCTCGTCTACACGCTCATCATCTTCGTCTACATCATCACGTCGCTGATCTTCTCGTTCGGCGGGAAGGTGCCGTACAGCCGCTGGAGCGACGCCGTCCTCGGGTTCCTGCGCGACGTGTGCGAGCCCTACCTCGGCCTGTTCCGGCGCTTCATCCCGCCGATCGGGCCGCTCGACATCAGCCCGATCGTCGCGATCCTCGTGCTGCAGATCGTCGGCGGGATCCTCGTCGGCCTCATCCGCGGGTGACGGCGACCGGTGCCTGGGTCCGCGCGCTGATCACGGCCGCGGTGGTGCTCGCGGCCGACCAGTTGACGAAGCAGCTCGCGATCGACGCGATCGCCCGCGGCACGCGGGAGGACTTCTTCCTGTTCCTCGATCTGGTGAACGTGCGGAACACGGGGGTGGCGTTCGGGGCGCTGCAGAACGGCGGGCTCATCGTGGGTGCCGTCGTGGCGCTGGCGCTCGTCGCCCTCCTGGCGTTCTTCGCCCGCAACGCGACGCGCCCGCTGGCGTGGCTGCCCGTCGGCCTGCTGCTCGGCGGCGCGCTCGGCAACGTGATCGACCGCATCCGGATCGGCGCGGTCATCGACTACCTGAAGGTGCCCAACTGGCCGGCCTTCAACCTCGCCGACGTGTCGATCACGGTCGGCGTGATCCTGCTGGTGATCGTCATCGAGCGCGGGGCGCGTGAGGATGCGGCTGCGCGTCCCGCCTGAGGCCGCAGGCGAACGGCTCGACGTCCTGCTCGCAGAGACGCTGGGGTCCCGGGCACGGGCGCAGCGCCTGATCGCCGCCGGGCAGGTGCTGGTCGACGGCGCGCCCGCGCAGAAGCGCCTGCTCGTCATCCCGGGGCAGGAGATCGAGGTCGACGAGACCGACAACCGGCCCGCCCCGGTCCCGGCGCAGGGGATGGACGTCCCGGTGGTCTACGAGGACGACGCCGTGCTCGTCGTCGACAAGCCCGCCGGCCTCGTGGTCCACCCGGCCCCCGGGCATCGGGGCACCACGATGGTGGAGCTGCTCGCCGGCCGCGCGGCCGGTGGCGAGGCCGAGCGGCCCGGGATCGTGCATCGCCTGGACCGCGAGACGTCGGGGTTGCTCGTCGTCGCGCGGACCGAGGAGGCGCACCGCACGCTGAAGCGTGAGCTGGAGGCGCGCGAGATCGAGCGCGAGTACGTGACGCTCGTCGAGGGGCGGCCGCCGGCGCGCACCGGGACCATCGACGCGCCGCTCGGGCGCGATCGCCGCCGTCGGACGCGCCGCTCCAGTGACAGCGACGATGCGCGACCGGCCGTCACGCATTTCGCCATCGAGGAGGAGCTGCCGGGCTTCACCCTGTTGCGCGTCCATCTGGAGACCGGGCGGACCCACCAGATCCGCGCCCACCTGCTGGCCATCGGCCATCCGGTGGCCGGCGATCCGGAGTACGGGACGCCCGGGCAACTCGGTCTGGCGCGCCAGTTCCTGCACGCGCGACGCCTGTCGTTCACCCACCCTGCGTCCGGCGAGCGCGTCGAGTTCGCGTCCGCGCTGCCCGACGACCTGGCCACGGTGCTGGCGCGGCTGCGGTCCGGCTAGACTCACCGCGACCTTTTCCTGAACCCGACCCCGCCGGGTGTACATAGGCCGCGGACCCTGTCCGGTCACCACGACCGGATCCGCGTGCCAGCCGGCGGGTATTTCTTCTCATCTATCTCAAGGGAGCTGCACCACGATGGCCAACGTTGGCATCAAGGAGCTGCTGGAGTCCGGAGTCCACTTCGGCCACCAGACACGTCGTTGGAACCCGAAGATGCGCCGCTTCATCCACGGCGAGCGCGGCGGGATCTACATCATCGACCTGCTGCAGACCGAGCGGCTGCTGCGCGACGCCCAGGAGTTCGCGAGCGCATTGAGCCACCGCGGCGGCACGGTCCTGTTCGTCGGCACGAAGAAGCAGGCGCGCGAGGGCGTGAAGGCGTCGGCCGAGGCGGCCGGCATGCCGTACGTCAACAACCGCTGGCTCGGCGGTCTGCTCACCAACTTCCAGACGATCCAGAACCGCATCAAGCGGCTGCACGATCTCGAGCGCTGGGAGACGGAGGGTCAGCTCCAGCTGCTCCCGACGCGTGAGCGCATGGCGGCCCAGGCCGACCTCGAGAAGCTGCGCCACAACCTGGGCGGCGTGAAGAACATGAAGGGCGTCCCCGACGCCATCTTCATCGTCGACCTCAAGACCGAGGTCATCGCGGTCGCGGAGGCCCAGCGCCTGCGCATCCCGATCATCGGCCTCGTCGACACGAACTGCGACCCGGACGGCATCGACTTCGTCATCCCGGGCAACGACGACGCGATCCGCTCGTGCGCGCTGATCACGGAGGCCATCGGCGGCGTCGTCGCCGAGGGCAACCAGACCTTCCGCGAGGAAGAGGAGCGCGCGCGCAAGGAAGCCGAGGAGAAGGCCAAGCGCGAGGCCGAGGAGAAGGCCAAGCGCGAGGAGGAGGAGAAGGCGCGCAAGGAGGCCGAGGAGGCAGCGCGCAAGGAGGCCGAGGCCGCAGCTGCCGCTGAGGCCGCTGCCGCCGCTGCGGCCCCTGCGCCGGCCGCTGAGGCCGCACCCGCGGCTGAGGCCCCTGCCGCTGAGGCTGCGCCCGCCGCTGAGGCCGCGCCGGCCGCTGAGGCCGCGCCGGCCGAGGCGCCTGCCGCAGAGGCGCCTGCGGCTGAGGAGAAGCCTGCGGCTGAGGAGAAGCCTGCGGCTGAGGAGAAGCCGGCGGCTGAGGAGAAGCCGGCGGCTGAGGAGAAGCCGGCGGCTGAGGAGAAGCCGGCGGCTGAGGAGAAGCCCGCGGCTGAGGAGAAGCCGAAGCCCAAGAAGGCGCCCGCCAAGAAGCCTGCGGCGAAGAA
>SYBY01000239.1 GCA_005788585.1 Actinomycetota bacterium
GAGCTTCTCGGCGAACAGCGTGTCGTAGTCCTCGAGCGCGAGGCCGAACAGCGGGAACGCCTCGGTGAACGACCCGCGACCGACGACCAGTTCGGCCCGGCCGCCGCTGAGCAGGTCGAGCGTGGCGAACTGCTGGAACACGCGCACCGGATCGGCGGCGCTGAGCACGGTGACCGCGCTGTTCAGGCGGATCTGCTCGGTCCGCGCGGCCGCGGCGGCGAGGATCAGCGACGGAGCCGAGTCGAGGAAGTCCTCGCGGTGGTGCTCCCCGACGCCGAAGGTGTCGAGCCCGGACCGATCGGCCTGTTCGACCTCTTCGAGCAGGTTCGCCATCCGCTCGTCGGGGCGGAGCGTGACGCCGGTGTCCGGGTCGGTGACGGTGGAGACGAAGCTGTCGATCCCGATCTGCATTGCCCCAGACTAGCAGAAGCGGACTGCGGTCCGATTAGGACGCGACGGCGCGATCCTCCTCGCGGACCCGCGCCCGCCACCGCCCGGGCGCGATGCCGTGGCGGCGCTTGAACGCGGCGGCGAAGCCGAACTCCGACGCGTAGCCGATCTCGTGCGCGATCGCGGCCAGGCCCGCGTCGCTGTGGCGCAGTCGCTCTCGCGCCAGCGCCATGCGCCAGCTCGTGACGTACTCCAGCGGCGGCTCGCCCACGAGCATCGAGAAGCGCCGCGCGAACGCCGCCCGGCTGAGCCCGACCTCGCCGGCCAGATCGCCGACGCTCCACCCCCGCGCCGGGTCGCCGTGGATCGCGCGCAGCGCGGCACCGACCGGCGGGTCGTCCAGCGCCCGATACCAGCGCGGGGCGCCGGCGCCCTCACGGGAGAAGAGCTCGCGCAGCGCGTGGACGAGCACGACGTCGAGCAGGCGGTCGAGGATCGTCTGCTGCCCCGGCGCGTCGCGCCCCATCTCGCGGGCGAGGAGATCGAGCGCCAGCCGCAGCGAGCCGCCGGCCTGCGGGCGGATATGCGCGACTGGAGGCAGCTCGGCGAGCAGCTCGCGGCAGAGATCGCCGGAGAAGAGGTACGCGCCGCAGAAGAACTCGGACGTCGGGGGCCCCGGCCCGTTCGCGTAGCGCCGCGGCGAGCCGGCGACGGCACCGGTCGCGAGGAACTCCGGCAGCGTCAGGCACGGCGCGCCCGGCGCGTGGACCAGCCGGTGGGCCACCCCGCGTACGAGCGCGATGTCCCCCGCCAGCAGGTGCAGCGACTCGCCGTCGCCGTACTCCAGCGTCACGTCACCGGCGACGACCGCGTGGATCCCCAGCTCCTCGTCGCCGTCGAACGCCAGCCCCCACGGCGCCCGCATCGCGGAGTGCGCAAAGGCGGCACCCCGCGCGCGTGAGCGTTCGAGAAGGTCAGCGAGAACATCCATGGGCCAAGACGATCGCATATGCCTATGCGCGTTTCAAACATGGAACGTCCAACTGCGGTGCGATGAAGTGCACGCCATGACCGACATCCTCATCCTCGGCGGCACCGGCAAGACCGGCCGCCGCCTCACCACCATCCTGCGCGACCAGGGCCAGAGCGTCCGCACCGCCGCGCGCTCCGGCGCCGACGTCACGTTCGACTGGGACGACGCCGCCAGCCGTGCGGCCGCGCTGGAGGGCGCCGACCGCGTGTACCTCGTCCCACCCGCGCTGCGTCTCGACCACGCGCCGCTCGTCGCCGCGTTCCTCGACGAGGCCGTCTCGGCAGGCGTGCATCACGTGACGTTCCTCAGCGCGGGCGGCGTCCAGTTTGCACCGCCCGAGGCGGCGCTGCGCGCCATCGAGCTGATGCTCACCGGGCGCGACGACCTCACCCACACCGTGCTGCGCCCGTCCTGGTTCCTGCAGAACCTCACCGAGGGCTTCATGGCCCCGATGGTCGCCGAGGGCACGCTCGCGCTCCCCGCGGGCGACGGTGCCGAGGCGTTCATCGACGCCGAGGACATCGCCGCGGTCGCCGCCGCGACGCTCGTCGACCCGGCCGCGCACGCCGGGCGGGAGTTCAACCTCACCGGGCCCGAGGCGATCACCCACACAGAGCTGGCGGCGCGCGTCTCGGCCGCCACCGGGCGTGAGGTCCGCTACGTCGACGCGCCCCGTGCCGACTGGATCGAGGGCGTCCAGAGGGCCGGCGTCCCCGCCGACTACGCGGAGCTCCTGGCCGGCCTGTTCGACGTCATCCGCGACGGGCACGGCTCGCGTCCGACCGAGGACGTCGAGACGGTTCTCGGCCGCCCCGCGCGCAGCGTCGAGACATTCCTCGCCGCGGAGGTGGGCACGCCGGTACCGTGACGGTCATCGCCGCAGCCGCGCTCACCCCAGGCCGCAAGCGCCTCGTCCTCGTCGCCGCGATCATGGGCTCGTTCGTCGCGGGCCTGGACGCCACGGTCATCAACGTCGCGCTGCCCGCCATCCAGGACGATCTGGGCGGCGGGCTGGCCGGCCAGCAGTGGGTGTCGAACGCCTACCTGCTGACGCTCGGGTCCCTGATCCTCATCGGCGGCTCGCTCGGCGACGTGTACGGCGAGCGGCGCATCTTCGCGATCGGGGTCGCCGGGTTCGGGGTCGCGTCACTCGGGTGCGCGCTCGCGCCGACGATCGAGGTCCTCGTCGGCGCCCGTGCGATCCAGGGCGTCTTCGGCGCGCTGCTGACTCCGAGTGCGCTCGCGGTCATCGTGAGTGCGTTCCCGCCCGACGAGCGCGGCGCGGCGATCGGGTCGTGGACCGCGTGGGCGGGCATCGCCATGGTCATCGGGCCGTTCGTCGGCGGCTGGCTCATCGACACCACCTCGTGGCGGTGGATCTTCGCGATCAACGTGCCGTTCGTGATCGCCACCCTGGCACTCGTCGTCGTCGCGATCCCGGCCCCCGAGCCGGGCCGCGTGCGACGACGCGTCGACTGGGCGGGAGCGGCGCTCTGCGCCGTCGGCCTGGCCGGCCCCGTCTACGCGCTGATCCGCCAGCCGGACATGGGCTGGAGCTCGATCGAGGTCGCCGGCCCGCTGATCGGCGGCGTCGCGATCTTCGCCGGGTTCCTCGCCCACGAAGCGCGCACCGCCGACCCCATGCTCCCGCTCGGCCTGTTCCGCCGGCGGAACTTCGCGATCGGGAACCTGGAGACGTTCTCGATGTACGGCGGCCTGTCGATCACCTTCTTCTTCCTCGTGCTGTTCCTCCAGCAGGTCGCCGGGTTCAACGCGCTGGAGGCCGGGCTGGCGACGCTGCCCTCGACCGTCGTGATGTTCCTGCTGTCCAAGCGCTTCGGCGCGCTCGCCGACCGGTTCGGCCCGCGGTTCTTCATGGGGGTCGGCCCGCTGGTCGCGGCAGCCGGCCTCGCCTGGTTCGTGCGGATCGACGCCGACGTGTCGTACGTCGTCGATGTCCTCCCAGGCCTGCTCGTGTTCAGCCTCGGCCTGGCGATGACCGTCGCCCCGCTCACCGCGACGGTGCTCGCCGACGCCGACGAGTCGAACGCGGGCATCGCGTCGGGGGTCAACAACGCCATCGCGCGGGTCGCGGGCCTCCTGGGCATCGCGGCGCTGGGCGCGGTCGTGGCCGCGGTGTTCGCGTCGGCGATCGACGCCCAGCTCGAGGGGGTCCCCCTCACCCCCGCCGGCGAGCGCGTCGTGGCCGTCGCACGGGAGCAGACGCTCGCGCAGGCCGACACGAGCGGCCTCCCGCCGGCGGAGGCGCAGGCGGTCTCCGCCGCGGTGCAGGACGCGTCGGTCGATGCCTTCCGCCGGGCGATGGCGATCTCCGCCGCGCTCGTCGCGCTCGGTGGCGTGCTGGGCCTGGCCGGTATCGCCAACCCGCGCCGCCACGTCGATGCCGAAGACTGCGCGGGCGGCCAGATCGCCGGGGTCCCGGAGGACGTCGCCGACTGCTTCGAGGCCGGCGAGCTGCCGGTCGTCGAACTGCCCGCCTCCGGTCGTACCTAGGACATGCGCCTTCCCGGACGGGTCGCGAACTGGGGCGCGACCCGCGCGGAGGTCGCGCGGCCCGAGCCCTGCGACCGCCTCCTCCCCGACGCGGACATCGTCCTGCACCGCGCCGTGGATGTCGCGGCGCCGGTGCCGCTGGTCTTCCGCTGGCTCTGCCAGCTGCGCGCGGCGCCGTACAGCTACGACACGATCGACAACTTCGGCCGCCGCAGCCCGCAGGAGCTCACGCCCGGGCTGGAGGACCTCCAGCCCGGGATCAGGTTCATGACGTTCTTCACGCTGTCGAGCTTCGCGCCCGGCGACCATGTGACGCTGTGGGTCGACGGGATGCCAGGCCCGGTCGCGGTGACCTACGCGGCGCGCCCGGGCCCGCGGGGCGCGCGCATCTACGTGCGGATGCTCTGGCGCGCGCCGCGCATGCCGTTCGGCGCGGGAGCCGCCGGCCTGTTCCTGGCCGCCGGCGACCTCGTGATGATGCGCCGCCAGCTGCTGAACCTGCGCGACCTCGCCGAGCGCGACGCCGCGCGCGGCTGACTCAGACCGCGACGAGCGCCGTGCGCAGCGAGGCCTCGAGCTCCGCACCGACGTCGTCGAGCGGCGCGGTGCTGCGCTCGGCGCGACACAGGACGACGGCGCCCTCGATGGCCGCGACGGTGAGCGTCGCCAGGCGCCGGGCTCGTTGCTCCTCCATACCGGCCCGGTGCAGCCCGTCGGCAAGCTCACGCGTCCAGCGGCGGAAGGCCTCGGCCGCCGCCTCCGTGACCTCGGGTTCGTCGTCGTTGGCCTCGACCGACACGGCGACGACGGGGCAGCCGGCGCGGAACTCGCTCGCGCGCAGGATCTCGGCCCAGACCCCGAGGAACGCGTGCAGCGTCTCCACGGGATCGCCGGTCTCCTCGAGCGACGCGATGGCGTCGCCGACCCAGCCGCCGGACATCTCGACGGCCTCGCGGACGAGCTGGCGCTTGCCCTCGGGGAAGTGGTGGTAGATCGAGCCGCGGGGCGCGCCGCTGTGTTCGATGACGTCGCGGAAGCTCGTGCCGCTCAGCCCGCGCTCGCGCAGGAGCATCGCGGCGCTCTGGACCATCCGGGTGCGACTGTCAGGGGCCATCTATGACGAAGATCATAGGCGGTCGGCCTGCGAGTCCGCGCCGTCCGGCACACTGCGCGCATGCCCGAGCACGCTGTCGAACACGTCCGCACGCGCACCCCGACCGGGACGCTCGCGCGCAACACCGAGGCCGTGGAGGCAGCCCTGCAGCGCCGGGAGGCCGAGGGCTTCCGTCTCGTCTCTGCCGTGCCCGAGACCGACAACGGCGACCTCGTGGGGATCCTGCTCCTCTTCGCCCGAAATTGACACACTGCCAGCGCAGTTTTTCGCTCATACCGGAAACATGCGGATCGCGCTCAAGTTCCCGGTCTGAGACGCCGAAGGGGGCTGTACCGGTCAGCTGAGGGGGCTGACCAGAGTCCGGAGGCAAGGATGCCGCTTCGCAAGCAGGGGCCTGTACTGGCCATCACCGCAGTCGCCGCACTGTCCGCCGCCGCCATGCCGGCGACCGCACAGGCCGGCTGGCTGTCGAACATGTTCAAGCCGAAGGCGACCAAGACGACCGCGCCCGCGCCGACGCAGACGACCGTCACCGCGCCGAAGACGAGCGTCGCCGGCACGACCGCTGCCACGGTCGCGACCGCGCCCGCACCGTCGTCGGAGCAGGTGGTCAGCGCCGCTGTCCCTGCGCCCGCCGCGTGCCAGGAGCTGCCCACCGCCAAGTCCTTCCAGGGCGTCGACGGTGACACGTCGGACTACTCGGTCGCACCGGGGGGCAACTTCGAATCCGGGACCGCCGGCTGGACGTTCAGCCGCGGGGCCAAGATCGTGAGCGGCAACGAGACGCTCGGCGTCTCGGGCGGCTCGAAGTCGCTGCAGATGCCTCTCGGCTCGTCCGCAATCTCCCCGGAGTTCTGCGTCGACGAGAGCCATCCGCACTTCCGCTTCGTCTACAAGGTCGACAACATGTCGCTCGCCGGTTTCCTGGCGCATGTCGTCTACCGCGACGAGTCCGGCAGGATCACCGGGGTCGAGCTCGTCTCCTCCAAGGCCCTGTCGCTCACGCCGACGCGCTGGCAGGCCTCGCCGAAGAGCCCGCTCGCGACGATCATCCCGCTGAACCCGACGACGAAGAGCACCACCGTGCAGCTCAAGCTGACGGCGCTCAGCCCGACCGACTTCGTCAACGACACGGTCTCGACCATCATCGGCCAGAACCCACTCGTCGATTCGGTGACCGCCATCGGGGGCGCCGGCACGAACCTCGTCGGGAGCATCACGGGCCTGTTCGGCAACACGCTGAACATCGGCGTCACCGTCGACAGCGTCATGGTGGATCCCTACCGCCGACGCTGAGTCTCCGCAGGACCTCCGGATAGAAGGCGAAGGGCCCGGCACGCGCCGGGCCCCTCGTCGTGCCCGGGTCAGGCGCCCCGCAGGGCCTCGCTCGCGCCCTGGCAGTCGTACAGCCCCGACGGCGCATCCGCTGAGCTCGCCACGGTGCAGGCGCTCTGCACCGCGGCCATCACCTCGGTGGATCCCACGCGCCCGTCGTTGGCCATCCCAGGCGACGCGCCCCCATCGGTGAGGACCCAGCGGACCTTGCCGCTCTGCACCGCGTCGGCGAGCCACGCCGCGCTCACCTGACTCTCCCGGCCGGAGAACCCGCCGATGGCGACGAGCTCGTCGGCGTCGCCCTGCACCATCAGCTGCCCGGCGCTGTTCTGGGAGCTCACCGCGACGGTGCCGCCGCCGTTGGCGCGGGCGTAGGCCAGCGCCGCGCTGACCGACGACGTGTCTCCGCCCATCGGCCCACCGCCCCGGCCCATGCCGCCACCGCCCGGGCCGCCGCCCATGCCGCCCGACTGCGCCGCCGGCCCGCCGGCGGGGAACGTGCTGCTGGTGCTGTGCCCCAGGGTCTGGACCGCCCAGGACGCCGGGGCGAGCAGCAGCACCCCGACGAACGCGGCGACGATGCCGGCCCGCCACCTCGGGCCGATCTCCGTCGCCAGTGCGACCGCGGCGATCAGTGCCGCGCCGACGACGAGCGGTGTGGCCCAGTCCAGCCCGTCGTAGCGGCCGATGACGACGAGCTGGACCAGCAGCGCGACGGCGATGACCAGCGGCGCGGCGACGCGCATCGCCAGGCCCCGGCCGGCGATCGTCGCCGCGCCCGCCCCGACCAGCGCGGCGGCCGGCGCCGCGAGCTGCGCGACGTAGTACGGATGGAAGATCCCCTCCGCCCGGCTGAAGGCGATCGCCATCGTCAGCGACGCACCACCGACGGCGATGATCCAGCCGGTGCGGGCGTCGGTGCGCCGCAGCCGCGAGGCGGCGACCACCGCGATCCCGCCGGCCAGCGCGAAGCCCAGGAGCCAGCCCGCCTGCCCGGCGAGCGCGTCGTTGAGCAGGCGCAGCACCCCGGTGTCCCCACCGAAGACGCCGCCCATGCCGCCACCGCCACCGCCGCCTGGGCCTCCGGTGCCGCCGCCCGGCCCGCCGTCCTGGCCGAACAGGCGGCCGAGGCCGTTGTAGCCGAAGATCAGCGACCAGATGCTGTTGTCGCTCGTGCCCGACACCCACGGCCGGCTGCCGGCCGGGGTCAGCCACACCGCCATCGGCCACGCCAGGCCGACCGCCACCATCGCGGCGCCGCCCGCGGCGAGCTGCTTGACCGCGGTCAGCCGGCCCGCGGGCGCCACCCACAGGTAGGCCGCGCCCATCGCGGGGACGAGCAGCAGCGCGGCGGCCATCTTCGCCTCGAACCCGAGGCCGATGCAGACGCCCGATGCGACGAGCCAGCGGGTGCGCCCGTCCTCCAGGCCCTTGACCAGGAACCAGAGCGCGCCCGCGCCGCAGAGGGCGAGCATCGCGTCGGGGTTGTTGTGGCGGGAGATCGCGACGGCGATCGGCGTGAGCGCGAGGGTCGCTCCTGCGATCGTCCCCCCGTGGCGGCCGCAGCGCCGCTCCACGCGGTCGTAGGTGATGCCCTCGGTCGCGCCGCCCCTGAGCGCCTGCGGGACGAGGATGCTCCAGCTCGAGAACCCGAAGACCTTCGCCGATGCCGCCTGGACCCAGAGCGCCAGCGGCGGCTTGTCGACGTTCATCACGCCGGCGCTGTCGAACGAGCCGAAGAAGAAGTTCGACCAGCTCTCGGTCATCGAGCGCACCGCGGCGCTGTAGTACTCGTTGGCGAAGCCGTTCTGGTCGAGTGCCCAGAGGTTGAGCACGGCGGCGATGGCGAGCAGGACGAGCAGCTCGGGCCGCGGTGGTGCGAGTGCCCGGACGCGGGCGCCGATGCCGGCCTGCGGCAGGGACGGCAGGGTCACGGAGGGGGTCGACACGGCGGTCCTTTCGGTGAGTGTGGAGGCGGGCTCAGACATCGGCGCGACCGGTCGCGGCAAGGGCGCGGCGGGCGGCGGCGCGAGTGCGGCCGCGCGTGGCGAACACCCAGGTCCGCAGGGCGATGAAGCGAGAGATCGTCGCCGCCGCGCTCGCCGCGACGAGGACGCCGAGCTCGATCGCGCGCGGCGGATCCGGGTCGATCCCGTGCATGACCGCCAGCGCGATGCTCGTGAGCCCCAGGGTCAGGACGAACACGACCGCGCCTCCGGCATGGTGGCGCGCGAGGTCCTCGCGACCGCGGATCCCGAACGTGATGTGCCGGTTGGCCTGCGTGTTGCCGACGGCGGTGATCGCCAGCGCCAGCCCGTTGGCCCACCCCGGACCGACGGGTCCGCGCAACGAGAGGAACAGCAGCGCGTAGGCGATCGTCGACACGACGCCGATCGCCGCGAACCGCAGCAGCTTCGTCTGAGCGAGGAGCCGGGCGATGCCGCGCAGGTCGTCGAGCGCCGTGTGGACGATGTCGACCCGCGAGTCCGGGTCGTCGACCCAGTCGACCGGGACCTCGTGGATGCGCAGCCCCTCGCGCTGGGCGAGGACGAGCAGCTCGGTGTCGAAGAACCAGCCCTCGTCGCGCACGTCAGGGAGCAGCCGGCGCGCGACATCGGCGCGCACCGCCTTGAAGCCGCACTGCGCATCGGTGAAGCGCGCGGCCAGTGTGGCGTGGAGCAGGTGGTTGTACGCGCGGGAGATGAGCTCGCGCTTGGCCCCGCGCACCACGGTCGCGCCGCGGGCCAGGCGACTGCCGATGGCGACATCCGAGTGGCCGCTCACGAGCGGCGCGACGAGGGGCAGGATCGCGTTGAGGTCGGTCGAGAGGTCGACGTCCATGTAGCCGACGACATCGGCGTCCGACGCCAGCCACGCGGCCCGCAGTGCCCGGCCGCGGCCCTTCTCCTCCAGGCGCAGGACGCGCACGCCCGGAAGGTCGTCGGCGAGCGCCGCGGCCACGCGGGGCGTCGCGTCGGTGCTCGCGTTGTCGGCGATGGTGATCTGCCAGTCGAACGGCAGCCCGGCGTCGAGATGGTCGTGCAGCCGCCGCACGGAGGCCGCCAGCGCGGCCTCCTCGTTGTGGACGGGGACGACGATCTCGACCCGGGGCCGGGCGGTGGTGTCCACCGCAACCCGGCGAGGGGTGTCGAGGAGTGAAGTCGAGGTCATGGCGGCAGCATCGAGACCGCCGCCGAGCGCGCGCTGGGCCGGACCTGGGAGGTGGCTGAGGCTGCCCGGTCGGCGCTACGCGCCGAGTTCGTCGGCGATGAGCTCCACCGCGTCCGGGTCCGCCACCGCCTGCGAGCCCATGGTCGCCCGCCCCTGCGGGGGCCGCGACCAGTTGTGCAGGGCGAGATCGAGGGCCTCGAGCGGGACGCCGGCCGCGTCGGCCAGCTCCGCGGAGCGCTTCTCCATGAGGAAGAGGTCGGCGATGCCGAACACGCGCTTGGCGCCGATCGAGGTCTGGTCCTCGCCGTAGTGCAGCGACTCGGCCGTGAGGTCGAGGACCCCGAGCCGGCCCAGGCTGACGAGCAGGTCGAAGCGGGGGCCGCGGGCGAAGCCGGGCAGGGTCCCGAGACGCTCGAACGCACGAGAGAACCGGCGCTCAGGCGACCACGACTCCTCGCCCGCGAGCCCGGACGCCTGCCCGCCGCTGCGCTCCGCCCACGCCCGGTAGGCGGTGAGCGTGCGGTCCCCTCGGGCGGGGTCGTGCGAGGTGCGCGGCCCGAGCTTCGTCTCGCTGAGGTCGGGCAGTTCGCCTGCGGCCCAGTCGGTCGCGGCGCCGTCGATCGCGGCAAACGCGACGTCGCCCTCGAGCGGCCCGAGATAGGCGATGAGGAACGCCAGCCACAGCGCCTGCTCGGGATCATCGGCAGCGGCGACGGCGGCGTACCCGACGGGCGGGTCCGTCGCCAGCTCGGCCAGACGCGCGGCGCTGAACGCCAGCTCCTCGGCCAGGCGACGCGCGTCGGCCGAGGACTTCAGGCCGGGCACCAGGTCGTTGCGGTACCCGTCGTCGGCCGCCCGCACCTCGCGGCGCACCTGCACGCCGCTGGAGCGCCTGGTCCCCGAGGATGAGCGCTTCGTGCCCGACCCGGAGCGCGCCCGCGGCCGCGCCGCAGGCTGGGGTTCCAGCTCCTTCTTGCAGATCGGGCAGTTCTGGATGAAGCGGTTGTGACGGCAGAAGCTGGGCACCGACGGGCAGTCTAGGGTCCGGGTCCATGGATGCTCGCTGGTCCGATCTCGTCGCCGCCGACCAGGCCCACGTCTGGCATCCGTACGGCCCGATGCCCGCTCAGGTCGCGCCATTGCCGGTCGTCGGCGCCGAAGGGGTGCGGCTGCAGCTGGCCGACGGCCGCGAGCTCATCGACGGCATGGCGTCCTGGTGGTGCGCCATCCACGGCTACCGCCACCCCGTCATGGACGCCGCGGTCTCCGAGCAGCTGGGGCGCATGGCGCACGTCATGTTCGGCGGGCTCACCCACGAGGGCGCGATCACGCTCGCGCAGCGCCTGGTGGCGATGACGCCGGACGGCTTGGAGCACGTGTTCTTCGCCGACTCCGGCTCGGTGTCCGTCGAGGTCGCGATCAAGATGGCGCTGCAGGCCGCGATGGCGCGTGGCCCGGGCCGCACCCGGCTGCTGACCGTGCGCGGCGGCTACCACGGCGACACGTTCGGCGCGATGGGCGTCTGCGACCCCGTCGGCGGCATGCACCACCTCTTCGCCGGGACGTTGCGCGAGCACGTCTTCGCCCCCCGTCCCCCGGACGGCTTCGACGCCCCGCTCGACGACGCCTGGGCCGCCGAGGTCGAGCGCCTGGCCGAGGAGCACGCGGGCGAACTGGCCGCCGTCATCGTCGAGCCGGTCGTGCAGGGCGCCGGCGGGATGCGCATCCACAGCCCGGCCTGCGTGCGGTTCCTGCGCGACCTGTGCGACCGCCATGGCCTGCTGCTCATCCTCGACGAGATCGCGACCGGGTTCGGCCGCAGCGGCGCGCTGTTCGCCGCCGGCCACGCGGGCATCACCCCGGACATCCTGTGTCTCGGCAAGGCGCTGACCGGCGGGTACATGACGATGGCGGCGACGCTCTGCACGACCGCGGTGGCCGACGCGATCACCGAGCACGGCGGCGGCGCGCTCATGCACGGCCCGACGTTCATGGCCAACCCACTGGCGTGCGCGGCGGCGCTGGCGTCGACCTCGCTGCTGCTCGACGGTGCCTGGGCGACCGAGGTCGCGCGGCTCGAGCGGGGCCTGCGCGACGGGCTCGCCGACGCCGCCCGGATCGACGGCGTGCGGGAGGTGCGGGTGCAGGGCGCCATCGGCGTGGTCGAGCTGGACCACGCCGTCGACGTCGCCGCCGCCACCGCTGCGGCGATGGAGCACGGCGTGTGGATCCGGCCGTTCCGGGAGCTGGTCTACGTCATGCCGCCGTACGTCACGAGCGACGAGGATCTGGAGACGGTGACGGGCGCGGTGCTTGCGGCGGCGCGGGCGGGGTGACGCGCTACGCGACCCGCATCCGCGCGAACCCGCCCAGGAAGATGTCGGCGCACAGCCGCGTCGCCGTCTCCACGTCCACCGGCTCGCGCTCCGCCGCGCGCATCCCGACCTCGAACGCGCTGCCGAGCATCGCCGTGGCCATGAGCTCGGTGTCGTGCGGCGGGATCAGCCCCGCATCGATGCCCCGCTGGAGATCTGCACCCAGCTGGGTCAGCACCGCCTCGATCGCCTCCCCCTCGAACAGCGAGCGCACCGCGCCGGCGTTGCGGCGCAGCAGCTCGCAGCGCACCGGGTCCTCGGCGAGGTAGACGAAGAACGCGCGGAAGCCCTCCTCGACGAAGTCGTCGAGCGTCGTGGCGTTCGCACGGGCCTGGGCGGTCAGGCCGCCGACCTCCAGCGCCAGCTCGTCGAGCAGCGCCCGGAAGACCGCCTCCTTGTCCGGGAAGTAGTTGTAGAACGTGCCGGCCGCGAGGTCCGTGCGGCGGATGATGTCGCGCACCGACGCGGCGCCGTAGCCCAGCTCGGCGAACACCTCGCGCGCGGCATCGAGGATCGTCGCGCGGTTCGCGCGCTTGGTCTGCTCGCGGCGGCCGAGCGGCGGGTCGGCGGCGGTCGTCACGCGGCGGCGCGCTCCGGATCGGCCGCCCGTGCCGGCACCGGCGGGGCGAACCCGGCCGCCCGCGCGCGCCCGGCACCGGCGCGCTCCTCCCTGGCGAGGTGCCAGAGGTAGTCGTCGAAGTCGACCTGGATCGTGTGGCGCTTGCTCGACACGTACCGCTTGGCCATCGAGGCGAGGTCGCGGCGGATGTCCTCGCGCATCTGCGCCGGCGACGGCAGCCGGTACTCGCCGCGCAGGTACCGCGCGACCCAGCGGCCCTGCGCCTCGGCCAGCGGCATCACCGCGCCCAGCGGCTGCAGCAGTCCGATGAACGCGAGGTTCGCGTGGTCGGGGTGCCACACGCGGCGGAACAGCTCGATGTGGTTGTCCGGGGCGGAGATGAGGTCCTCGGCGAAGAACGGGAAGGTCACCTTGTAGCCCGTGCAGTAGATCACGACATCCGCATGCACGCGGGAGCCATCGGCGAAGACCACCTCGTCGCTCTCCAGTCGTGCGATGTTCGGCTTCGGCGTCACCGTGCCGTGCGTGAGCCGGTCGAGGATGCGGCCCGAGATCGTCGGGTGCGCCTCCCCCATCGCGTGGTCGGGCTTGGGCAGCCCGTAGTCCTCGGGCTTGCCCACGTTGAGCTCGAGGAGCTTCTGGAACGTCCGCTGGCGCAGCTTCCACGGCAGCTGCGGGCGGTTGAACTTCGCCGCCATCGCATCGGTCGGCCGGCCGGCCATGTGCTTGGGCACGATCCAGGCGCCCCGCCGCGCGGCGAGGTACGTGTTCTCGGCGACGTAGCTGGACTCGACGGCGATGTCCATCGCGCTGTTGCCCATCCCGAGGATCACGACGTCCTTGCCGGCCAGCATCTCGTTGTCGATGTAGCTGTGCGCGTGCATCTGCACCCCGGCGAAGTCCTCGCTGCCGGGGAACGCGGGCTCGGGCCAGCGCGGGTCCCAGTGGTGGCCGTTTGCGACGAGGAGCATGTCGTAGGCCTGTGTGCCGCCACGGTCATCGGTGAGCTCCCACGTGCCGTCGCGCTGGACGGCCGAGGTGACCTTCGTCTCGAAGCGGATGCGGTCGCGGAAGCGGAAGTGATCGACGTAGTCCTCGAAGTACGCAGCGATCTGGTCGTGGCGCGGGTAGTCGGGATACGACGCCGGCATCGGGAAGTCGGCGTACTCCATGCGAGTGCGCGAGGTGTTGATGTGCAGGTGGCGGTAGGCCGCCGACATCCCGTTGGTGTTGCCGAAGACCCAGTTGCCGCCGATGCGGTCCGACGCCTCGTAGCCCACGACGTCGATGCCTCGCGTGTGCAGCTCCTTGATCGCGGCGATGCCGGACGAGCCGGCTCCGATGACGGCGGCGGTGGGCAGATTCGGCATGGCTGACAGGACTCCCGCGGGTCGAGACCAAGATGACGCTGGCGTCACTTTAGCGAAGATGACGCATCCGTCACCTTCAACCGGCGCATGAACATGACGTCGGCGTCACCATCGCTCCATGAACCGGGTCATTCCTCGCGCAGCGGTCCCCGCCGCCGCGCTGGCGCTCCTCGCGGCCGTCCCCGCCCCGAGCAGCGCCGCCGACTACGCCCCCGTGGCGCGCAACATCATCCCGTCGGGTCAGTACGGGGCCGTGCCCCCACCGCCCGCCGCGTCCGACCAGGCGCGGATGTACGACGCGCTGACCCCGAAGTTCAACCAGGTCACTAACGACGACCTCTTCAGCCTGTTCAAGAGCGAACAGCTCGACCCCGCCGTCGACGGCCCGCTGACGCCCGACCCCGCGCCTCGCGCGGGCGTCACCATCGAGCGCGACCGCTTCAACGTGCCGCACATCACCGGCCAGACCGCCGACGACGTGGTGTGGGGCGCTGGCTGGGTCGTCGCCAAGGACCGCGCGCTGCTGCTCGAGCAGGCGCGCTACAACTCGCGGGTCGCGGCCATCGACGCGCCGGGCCTCTCGGCGATCGGGCTCGTCTCCTCGCTGGCCCAGTTCGCGCCCAGCGCCCAGACCGAGCGCGAGGTCGCCAAGCAGGTCAACGTGCTGACCGCCCAGGGCCCGAAGGGCCGCGAGGTGCTCCGCGACATCGACACGTACATCGCCGGCATCAACGACTACCTGCGCGCCAGCGGCTCGCCGGCCAAGCCGTGGACGCGCAACGACGTCATCGCCCTGAACGCGCTGAAGGGCCAGTTCTTCGGCCAGGGCGGCGGCGACGAGGCCCGGCGCTCCACCCTGCTGACCGGCCTGCGGTCCGAGCTGGGCGACCGGCGGGGCCGCCAGGCCTTCGACGACCTGCGCCAGAAGGACGATCCCGAGGCCAGCCTGTCGATCGACCGGTCGTTCCCCTACGGCGGCGCGACGTCGCGGTCGGGTCCGGGCAGCGTGGCCCTGACGCGCTATACGCCGACCCCGGCCGCCCGCACCGCGGCGGTGCCGCGAACGATCCCGCCGCAGCAGAGCAACGCGCTGCTCGTCTCCGGCTCGCGGTCGGAGACCGGCAACCCGCTCATGGTCGCCGGCCCGCAGATCGGCTACTTCTACCCCGGCCTGACGCTGGAGATGAACCTCCGCGGCCCCGGCATCAACGTCCGCGGCGCGACGAGCGCGCCGCTGCCCGGCTACATCCTCATCGGACGCGGCGAGGACTACGCGTGGTCGCTGACCAGCGCGGGCGCCGACATCATCGACGAGTACGCCGAGGAGCTGTGTGGCGGCAGCCGGACGCGCTACCGCTACAACGGCCGCTGCCGGTCGATGGAGACGTTCGACGCCGGCACGCTGACCATCGGCGGGAAGTCCCAGCGCCTGCGGTTCCGCCGCACCGTGCACGGTCCGGTCGTCGGGTACGGCAGGGTCGGGTCGCGCGAGGTCGCGATCAGCTCGAAGCGCTCGAGCTACGGCCGCGACGTCGTCGACCAGCTCTTCTACGCCGACATGTTCCGCAGCCGCGTCAACTCGCCGCAGTCGTTCATCCGCTCGGCGCTGCAGTCCCCGCAGACGTTCAACTCGTTCTACGTCGACCACCGCAACATCGCGCTGGTCACGACCGGGCGGCTGCCGCTGCGCGACCGCCGGGTCGACCCGGCGCTGCCGACCCGCGGCACCGGCCAGTACGAGTGGGACGGGTTCCTCGCCGACTCCCGTCATCCCCAGCAGGTCAACCCGAAGAACGGGACGATCATCAACTGGAACAACACGTCGGCCGCGAAGTTCACCGCGGCCGACGACCAATGGATGCAGGGCTCGATCGCCCGCAACGACCTGCTGCGCCGCGGCGTGTTCTCGCGCGCCAAGCACTCGCTGGCGTCACTGACCGGCGCGATGAACGCCGGTGCGACCCAGGACGTGCGCGTCATGGAGCTGCAGCCCACGCTGTCCCGCCTGCTGCGCCAGGGCCGGCCGCCCTCGGCCCGGGCGGGGCGCATGCTCGACACGCTCGACGCGTGGCGGCGCAACGGCGGCAACCGCCTGGACCGCGACGGCGACGGGCGGATCGACGACCCGGGCGCCGCCGTCATGGACGGCATCTGGACGCGCCTCGCCGACGCGGCGATGGAACCCGTCCTGGGCCGCCAGCTGCCGCGCCTGCGGAGCATCGTCCGGCGGTTCGACGCCCCGCCCGGCGGCCAGTTCGGCGGCTGGCACCAGTACATGGACAAGGACCTGCGCACGATCCTCGGGCAGAACGTCCGGGGCCGGTACAACCTGCGCTACTGCGGTGAGGGCGACCGCGCCGAGTGCCGTCGCGATCTGTGGCGGGCGATTGACGCGGCGGGCTCGTCACTGGCCCGGCGGTACGGGTCGAGCGACCCGACGACCTGGCGGGCCAACGCGAACGCCGAGCGGATCGACTTCGTCCCCGGAGTCCTGACGACGACGATGGCCTACTCGAACCGGCCGAGCGGCATCCAGCAGGTCATCACGTTCAACGGGCACCGCTGAACACCCGTGGGAGGACGGCGGCGGCCACGGCCGTCGCCGTCAGCATGAGCGCGATCGACGCGGCGATCGTGATGTGCAGGCCGTCGAGGAACGCCAGCCTCGCCGCGTCGGTCAGCGCGTCACCGATCGCCGCGGGCAGCCCCTGCGCGATCTCCGTCGCCTCGCTCAGCGACTCGCGCGAGCCCTCCATCTCACCGGCGGGCACGCCGCGGACGGTCGTCAGCCGGTCGGTGTAGATCGCTGCGAGCACGCTGCCGAGGACCGCGATCCCGATGCCGCCGCCCAGCTCGTACGCGGTCTCCTCGATCGCCGCAGCGTCACCGGCCCGATCGGTCGTGACCGCCGAGACGATCACGTCGTTCGCCGCGACGGCGACGACCTGGATCGCCAGCCCGAGCACGACGAACGACGCCGACAGGATCACCCACTCGTCGGCCAGGCCGAGCGACAGCAGCGGCACGAGCGACAGCGCGCTCAGCAGCAGCCCGCCCGCGATGGCGTTCCTGGTCCCGACGCGCGCGAGGATCGGCGCCGCGATGAGCCCGCCGGCGATCGTCGCCACCGCCAGCGGGATGAGCCGCACACTGGCCGCGAGTGGTTCGAGCCCGAGCACGAGCTGCAGGTACTGGGCGAAGAAGAAGTCCAGACCGATGAGCGCGACCATCGCGAGGACGATGCAGCCGACCGCCACCGCGAACGCGGTCTGGGCGAACAGCCGCACGTCGAGCAGCGGCGTCGTCGTCGCGAGCTGCCTGCGCACGAACGTGATGAGCAGCCCGATGCCGCCGATGAAGGTCAGGATCGCAAGGGGGTCGTCGAACCCATAGCGGGCACCGTGCTTGCCTCCGAAGGCGAACCCCAGGATGCCCACGGTCACCAGCCCGACACTGACCGGGTCCAGGGGCGCCGGGTTCGCCGCACGGCTGGGCGGCAGCCACACCAGCGTGGCGATGGCGATCGCGGCGAGGATCGGGATGTTGATGAGGAACACCGATCCCCACCAGAAGTGCTCGACGAGGAAGCCGCCGACGATCGGGCCGATCGCCGCGCCCGCACTGCTCACCGAGACCCAGATGCCGACCGCGGTCGTGCGCTCCCGGCGGTCCGGGAAGACGTCGCGCAGGATCGACATCGTCTGGGGCATGATCATCGCGCCGCCCACGCCCATGAGCGCGCGACCGAGGATGAGCACCACCGGGCTGGGGGCGAACGCCGCGACCATCGAGGCCGCCGCGAACACCGCCAGCCCCGCGAGCATCACCTGCGGGCGGCCGACCTTGTCGCCGAGCTTGGCGAAACCCACGAGCAGCGGCGCGACGACCAGCGCGTACCCGTCGATGATCCACAGCAGCTCGACCGCGCTCGGGCGCAGGTCCTCGCTGATCGACGGCGCGGCGATGTGCAGCACCGTCGCGTCGATGACGACGACGAGCAGGGCGGCGCAGACCACCGCGAGCACGCGCCAGCGATTCGCGTCCGCCGCGGAGGCGGGACCCAGGGACATCGGCGGACTATCTCAGCCGGGCGGCGGCATCGGGTCGTCAAGCGGGCACATGCTGCTCCTTGTCGACCCGATGCGTCCGACCGTTACGCGTCCGCGCCCGCCAGCGCGAGTTCGGGCTCAGCGTCGGGCGCCATCTCGGGATGCGGCATCCGCACCGGCCGCACCACGAACGCCGCGACCGCGATGGCCACGAGCACGAGCCCGGCCGCGACCCAGAACGCCAGGTGGTAGCCGTCGAGCAGCGCCTGCGCCGTCGCCGTGCCCGCCGCCTCGGCATCCTCGGTCCGAGACGCCGACAGCGTCGCGAGCACCGCCAGACCGACCGCCCCGCCGACCTGCGCGCTCGTGTTCACCAGGCCGGACGCCAGGCCCGCGTCCTGGGGCGTTGCGCCCGACATCGCGATGGTCATCAGGCCCGGGAAGCAGATCCCGGCGCCGAGGCCGAGCAGCACCATCACCGGGAAGACGTGCTCCCAGTAGTTGCCGTCGACCGTCGTGCGCGTGAACAGCACGAGCGACAGCGCGACGAGCGCCAAGCCCGGGAACTGCAGCGTGCGCGCGCCGAAGCGCGTGATGAGCGGCTCGGCGAACTTCACCGACAGCGTGCCCATCACGATCGTCATCGGCAGGAACGCCAGCCCGGTCTCCAGCGCGTCGTAGCCCAGGATCCGCTGGAGGTACAGCGCGCCCAGGAAGAACAGGCCGAACATGCCCGCGATGGCGAAGATCTGGATGAGGTTCGCCCCCGTGACGTTGCGCGACCTGAAGATCCGCAGCGGGATGAGCGGGGTCGCCGCCGTCGACTCGCGCACGATGAACGCGACGAGCAGCACCAGCGCACCGAGGGCGAACAGCAGCGTCTCGCTGTCGGTCCACCCCTGCTCGGCCGCGGGCGCGACGATCGTGTAGACGCCGACCATCAGCGCGCTCGTGATGAGGATCGCGCCAGGCACGTCGGCGCCGGCCTTGAGCCCGAGGCCCTGGTCGTCGGCGAGGAGCCGCTGCGCGAGCACCGCGGTGACCAGCCCGATGGGCAGGTTGATGAAGAAGATCCAGTGCCAGCTGATCGCCGACGTCAGGACGCCGCCCGCGAGCAGGCCGATGGACCCGCCGGCCGACGCGACGAAGGCGAAGACGCCGATCGCCTTGGCCTGCTCCTTCGGCTCGGGGAACATCGTGACGATCATCCCGAGGATCACCGCGGCGGTCATCGCGCCGCCGATGCCCTGCAGGAACCGCGCTGCCACGAGCCATTCCTGGCTCGACGCCAGCCCGCACAGCAGCGATGCCGCGCTGAAGAGCGCGAGCCCGGAGAGGAACATCTTCCGGCGCCCGATGAGATCACCCATGCGGCCCGCGAACAGCAGCAGCCCGCCGAACGCGATCATGTACGCGTTGACGACCCACGCCAGGTTCGAACTCGTGAAGCCCAGATCGTCCTGGATGGTCGGCAGCGCGACGTTCACGACCGTGCCGTCGAGCACGATCATGAGCATGCCGGCGCACAGCACGTAGAGCGCGACCCACCGTTGCCGGTCCTCGGATGCGCTGAGTTTCTGGGGATTCTGGGATTGCATGGTGTCGGGTCCTCGATGGTGAGCGTGATGCGTGCCGGTACAGACCTCCGGGCGGCGGAGAACTCATCGGTCTCTTCATGGTGCGCGACCGATGAGTTCCGTGCGGTGCGGCGGTCCACACGGGTACTGACGACGACGAAGGGACACACGGTGCTTGCGACAACCGAGGCCTTCAGCAGCTTCGCGGTGGACGACATGGAGGCCGCGCGCCGGTTCTACGGCGACACGCTCGGTATCGACACCGAGTCCATTATGGACGGGTACCTGCTGACGCTCAAGCTCCACGGCGGAGCGCGGCCGACGATGATCTACACGAAGCCCGACGTGCAGCCGGGGAATGCCACCGTCCTGAACTTCCCCGTCGAGGACCTCGAGGCCGCCGTCGACGGCCTCGCGTCACGCGGCGTGACGTTCGAGCGCTACGACGGCTTCGAGCACGACGAGCGCGGCATCTCCGGCGACGGCGACGACGGGCCGCGCATCGCCTGGTTCACCGACCCGGCGGGCAACATCCTCGCGCTCATCGAGGAGCGCGGGATGGCTTAGGCGTTGAGCTTGCCGCCCGCGAGCCCCGGCGACACGTGGATCGGCGGCCCCTCGGGCCCCTCGTCCGCGTCGCCCACAGGCAGGTCACTGCGATCCAGCCCCATGAGGTAGCGGTCGACCATCCGGGCGCACTGGCGGCCCTCGTTGATCGCCCACACGATGAGCGACTGGCCGCGGCGCGCGTCGCCGGCGGCGAAGACGCCCTGCTCGGAGGTCGTGTACGGCTTCGTCGCCTTGATGTTCCCGCGCGGGTCCTTGGCGACGCCGAACTGGTCCAGCAGCGGCTGCTCCGGGTGCAGGAAGCCCATGGCCAGCAGCACGAGGTCGGCCTTGATCTCGAAGTCGCTGCCCTCGATCGGCGCGAACGGCGGGGCCGGCTGCGCCTTCGCGGCGTTCAGCGTCGTCACGCGGCCGTCGATACCCGAGAACGACGTGGTGACCACCTGGTAGTCCTGCTCGCCCTTGGCCAGCGCCTCGAGCTCCTCGGCGGCGTAGCTCTGGCGGTACTTCGCCGGCCACAGCGGCCACGGGGTCTGATCGTCCGGGCGGGTCGAGGGCGGCAGCGGGAGCAGCTCGAGCTGCACGACCTGGGTCGCGCCCTCGCGCAGCGAGTTCGCCACGCAGTCCGCGCCGGGGTCGCCGCCGCCGATGTCGACGTCGTTCTTGCCGGCTGCCGTGATCTGCGGCAACCCGTCGGGCGCGGGGACGGCCGGGGTCGGGCCCTCGGTCGCCGCCACGAAGCGGTTGCGGACGTAGAGGTAGTCCATCGCCGGGTGGATGCCCTCGAGCTCGCGGCCGGGGACCGGAAGGTCACGCGGCTCACGCGAACCCGTGGTCAGGACGATCGCGTCGTACTCGGCCTGCAGCTGCTCGGCGGTGACGTCGACACCGACGTCCACGCCCAAGCGCAGGTCGACGCCCTCGTCGACGAGCTGCTGCACGCGGCGCTCGACGATCCGCTTCTCGATCTTGAAGTCCGGCACGCCGAAGCGGACGAGCCCACCTGCGGCCTCGTCGCGCTCGAACAGCGTCACGGCGTGGCCGGCGCGGCGCAGCTGCTGCGCGGCCGCCATGCCCGCGGGACCGGCGCCGACGACGGCGACCTTGCGGCCCGTCTCGATCGACGGCGGCTGCGCGACGACCCAGCCGTTGTCCCAGGCGTGGTCGATGATCGACTGCTCGATCTGCTTGATCGTGACGGCGTCGCCCTCGTTGATCTCCAGGACGCACGCGGCCTCGCACGGGGC
>SYBY01000240.1 GCA_005788585.1 Actinomycetota bacterium
CGGTGTGCGTCAACGACGCGCTCGTGAACTACTACGCCCTCGAGCTGCCCATGGGCGGCTGGAAGACCTCGGGCGTCGGTTCGCGCCACGGCGCGGGCGGCATCCGCAAGTACGCGCGCCAGCAGGCGATCGTCGTCAACAGGTTCCCGCTGAAGAAGGACCTGTACATGTTCCCGCACGGCAAGCGCAAGACCGGCATGCTTCGCCGTATGACGAACGTGATCTACGGCCGCGGGAAGCGCGACTGATCGCCATCGCTCTCGCCCTCGGCTCGTCACTGTGCTGGGGGGCGTCGGACTTCCTCGGCGGCCTGAAGAGCCGCAGCATCGCCGTGCCCGTGGTGCTCGCCGGGTCGTACACCACGGGGCTGGTGATCATGGCGTTCGCGGTGATCGCGATCGGCGAGTCGTTCCCGTCGGCGGGCTCCGCCGCGTACGGCGCGGCGGCGGGGCTGGCCGGCATCGTGGGGCTCGGCGCGTTCTATCGCGCGCTGGCCATCGGCACGATGTCGATCGTCGCCCCGATCTCCGCCACCGGGGTCGCGATCCCGGTGATCGTCGGGCTGGTGCAGGGTGAGGACCCGTCGCTCGTGACGTCGGCGGGCCTCGTGCTCGCGGTGGCGGGCGTCGTCCTGGCGTCGCGCGAATCCCGGCCCGACGACGCGCCGGAGATCGACGAGTCGGCGCGGCGTCAGTCGATCGTCCTCGCGCTCGTCGCGGGCGCGGCGTTCGGCACGTACTTCACCTTCGCGGACCTCGCATCCGAGGAGTCGGTGACCTGGGCGCTGTTCCTCAGCCGCGCGGTCTCGACGCCGGTCCTGCTGGTCGTCGTCCTGCTGGCGGTCGGCGCGGCCTCCGTGCCGCGCAGCGCGCCCGTCCTGGCGCCCCTGGTGGCCATCGGGGTCCTCGACCTCTGCGCGAACGCGCTCTACAACGTCGCCACGACGAAGGGCGACCTCTCGGGTGTCGCCGTGGCCGCGGCGCTGTACCCGGTGGTGACCGTGCTGCTCGCGGCGGCGGTCCTCCACGAGCGGGTGCGCGGCAGTCAGGCGGTCGGCGTGGCGGCCGCGCTGGCGGGCGTCGTGATGATCGCCGCCGGCTGAGGGCCTCCGGGCGTGGTCGCCTGCTCGGCGGCGGTGTCCAGCGTGAGCAGGAGCTCCATGGCCGCCCGGTCGGCGCGGTCGACGATGTCGTCGCGCTCCTCCGGGCCGGCGAAGCGGTCGAGGTGCGGCGAGCGCCGGATGCGCTCCTGCACCTCGGGGTCGGCGAGCACCTGGGCGAAGGGGCTCGTGCCGACGCTGTGGTCACGGTGCAGCCAGCCGCCCCGCGGCGGCGTCGCGTGCAGCTGGGCCTCCCCGGCGTGCGGGTGCTCCAGCAGCCGCGGCGCGAGGCGCGCGATGGTCGCGCGGTGCAGCGCGCCACCGAGCTTGCGCCGCCGCGGCAGGCGGGCCGCCGCGAGCGTCCAGCGCGCGTCGAGGAAGGGGGCGGCGACCGGCAGCTCGGCGTCGGACAGCCGCACGCCCATGCCGACGAAGTGCCGGACCCGCTGCACCGCGTAGAAGTGGTCGAGCCGGTCGAGCGGGCGGGCCGGGATCGCGCACCGGGCGGCCAGGCGCTCCGGCAGCCACGCCGCGTCGTCCCCACCTCGGGCCGGGTCCAGGAAGGACGGCAGCCGGTCATAGGCCGCGCGCCCGCGCCGGACCGTGATCGCCAGCCGGACGCGGGCGAGCCGGTCGGGCGCGTGGTCGGCGACGCGCGCGGCGACCCCGGCGTCGGCGTAGAAGCTACGGGCCAGCTCGCCGTTGGCCCCCTTGACGACGACCGGGAACCCCTGCGCCGCGGCGCCCGCGAAGAGCAGCCGCGAGTGCCAGTCGCCGGCCGGATACGCGCCGCCCGTGCGGTGGGTGATGCCGGGCGCGTGGCGCAGCCAGTCGGCGGGGTCCAGCGTGGCGGTGTGGTGCTCCAGCCCGAGGTCCGCGGCGATCGCCCGTGCGACACGCACGTCGGTGCTCTCGGGCGGTCCCGCGGTCCACACGGCCGGGCGCCGTCCGAGATGCAGCAGCGCGGCGAGCAGCGCGCGGCTGTCCAGGCCGGCGGTGAGCGCCACCAGCGGCCCGTCCGGCAGGTCGGCGGCGACCTCGAGCAGTGCGGCGATCGCCTCCTCGTCCGTGCCGGAGTCGTCGGCGAGCGCAGGGGCGAGCGCGTCGTGCTGGGTCAGCGTCACGGACCCGTCGCGCGCCTCGAGCACGCAGCCGGCGGGCACGCGGCGGACGTCGGCGTGCAGGGTCTGGTCGTCGACGAGGTGGCGGACGAGCGCAAGCGTGCGAACCGCGTCGTCGTTCCAGCGCCACGGGCGGCCGGCCCGGCGCGCGACATCGAAGACGCTCGCGCCGTGGACGATCCCGCTGCCGTGGGCGCGTCGCGTCCAGTAGTACGGGCGGCAGGAGAGCAGCGACGTCGCGATCGTCGTCTCCGGCCGCCCGTCGCGCAGGCGGTCCTGGGCGACGACGAAGTCTCCCCGCAGATCCGCGAGCGGCACGCCCGCGCGCGCCCGGTCCAGTAGCTGGGCCGCGGGCTCCGGGGACCACCCGAGCATCCGCACGGCCGACGACATCTCCTCCATGTCCGGGAGTAATGCACGTCAGACCATGAACGCCGCTCAGTTTCACATGAATTCGGTTCACTTTCGCGCGGCGGCGGGGCGCCGGGTAGCCTCCGGCGCGTGGTGCTCGCGCACGTGGGAGGGGTGCAGGTCGACGTCCTGCAGCTGGCGCCGCTCGTCGCGGCGGGGCTCATGTACGCGCTGCGCGCACGCACGCTCGCGGGGGAGGGCCGCCCGGTTCCCGGTCTGCGCCAGGCGTCGTGGTACGCCGGCCTGGCGGTCATCGGCCTGACGCTGGCCTCGCCGCTGGCGCACATCGCCGGCGAGCTGTTCGTCGCCCACATGAGCGAGCACCTGCTCATCGCCGAGCTCGGCGCGCTGCTGCTCGTGCTCGGGCTCACCGGACCGGTGCTCGTCCCCGTCCTGCGCGTCCGCGAGCTGCGGTGGCTCGAGCGCCTCGCCCAACCCGTCCCGGCGTTCCTGCTCTGGGCGGTGAACCTCGCCTTCTGGCACATCCCCGGGCCGCACGAGGCGGCGGTCCGTGAGGAGGTCGTCCACGCGCTGCAGCACATGTTCTTCGTGGGGTGCGCGTTCAACGCGTGGATGGCGCTGCTCGGGCCGCTGCCCAAGCCCGCGTGGTTCGGGACGTGGGCGAAGCTCGGCTACATCCTCGCGCTGCGATTGTTCAGCACGGTGGTGGCGAACGTCTTCGTCTGGGCGGGGACGCCGCTGTATGGCGTGTACGAGGTGGGCGAGCGCGAGTGGGGCATCTCGCCGCTGTCCGACCAGGTCGCCGCGGGCAGCGTGATGATGGTCGAGGGTTCGATCGTCACGATCTGCATCATGGGCTGGCTCTTCGTGCGCGCGGGGCGCGAGGACGAGGAGACGATGGCGCTCGACGAGCTCGCCGCCGCGCGCGGCGCGCCGCTGCCCGACGGGCGCGCGGCCCGCGCGGTCGCGGCGGGGCGCGGGGCCGAGTTGCGCGCCCGCATCGAGCGCGAGCCCTGACACGACCGCAACCTGACGCTCCTCTACCGTGTCTTGGCTCCGATGCCTCTGACGCGCCCTGTCCTGCTCGCCTGCCTCTGCATGGCCCTGTTCGGCCTCGCCGCGCCCGCGGCGCACGCCCGGCCCGACCAGGCCATGACGTTCGAGGCCCCGCGTGACCTGCTCGACGCGACCCAGCGCGACCGCGCCCTGGCGGAGCTGGACGCGCTCGGCGTCCGCAACCTCCGGGTGATCCTGCGCTGGAAGGACGTCGCGCCCGCGGGCGACAGCGCCACCCGGCCCGAGTTCGACGCGACGGACCCCAACGCGTACGGCTGGGGGCAGTACGACGCGCTGCTCGCGGCCGCGGAGGCACGCGGGTGGGCGGTGACCATCACGCTGTCGAGCCCCGTGCCGAAGTGGGCGACGAGCGCCAAGCGCGACACCGTCACCCGCCCGAACGCCACGGAGTTCCGGCGCTTCGCCACCGCGGCAGGACGCCGGTACGGCGCGCTGGTCGACACGTGGTCGATCTGGAACGAGCCGAACCTCCCGCAGTTCCTGCGCCCCCAGATCTCGCGTGGCAAGCCGGTGGGGCCGTCGCTGTACCGCGAGCTGTACCTCGCGGGGCGCCGGGGGCTGCTCGACGCAGGGCAGTCCGGCGACCGGATCCTCTTCGGCGAGACCGCGCCGAAGGGGTCGACGAACCGGCTCGCGCCGCTGGACTTCCTGCGCCGCGCGCTCTGCCTCGACACGAAGTACCGCAAGCGGGCCAGCTGCACCCGTGTGCAGACCGAGGGCGTCGCGCACCACGCGTACACCACGCGTCAGGGCCCGTCCTTCGTGCCGTCGAACAAGGACGACGTGACGATCAGGGTCGTCTCCCGGCTCTCCCGGGCGCTGGACCGTGCGGCGCAGGCGGGCGCGATCAGCCCGAACCTGCCGCTGTACCTCACCGAGTTCGGTATCCAGTCCACGCCCGACACGCTCTTCGGGGTCCCCCTGTTGCAGCAGAACGAGTTCCGTGCGATCAGCGAGCGGCTCGCGCGGGACAACCCGCGCGTCGTCGCGTTCTCCCAGTACCTGTTGCGCGATGACGACGCCACCGGCGAGAACCGCTACGGCGGCTTCGAGACCGGCCTGCGGTTCGCCAACGGCAAGGCGAAGCCGTCCCTTGCGGGATTCCGGCTCCCGCTGGCGGTGCGCAAGCGCTCCGACGGCCGCGTGAGCATCTGGGGTCTCGCACGCCCGGCCAAGGGCGTGACGACCGTCGACCTGCAGGTCCGCAGCGGCGACGGCTACCGGCTGCTGCGGCGTGTCACCACGGACGCGCGCGGCTCGTTCACCCTCACCTCGGCGGGCGGCGCGAGCAAGCGCTGGCGCCTGCGCTGGACCGATCCGGCGGGCAAGACGTACACCTCCCCCGCGGTTCGTGCGTACGCCCGGTGACGCGGTGCTCTACGGTGTCCGGCCATGTCGCATCAGGTGTGGCTCCTCCGGCACGGCGAGGCCGAACCGCACGACGCGCGTCCTGACGCCGAACGGCGCCTGACCGCCCGCGGTGAGGAGCAGGCGGCCGCGGCCGGGCGCGCGCTCGTCGCGCTCGAGACGCCGTTTCAGTTCGTCTTCACGAGCCCGAAGGTCCGTGCGGCCGAGACCGCGCGGCTGGCCTGCGAATCTCTCGGGCTGGTCCCGGAGGTGCACACCCCGCTCGCCGAGGGCTTCGGGCTGGACGATCTGCGCGAGCTGCTGCACATCGTGGGCCACGACCGCCGGCTGCTGCTGGTGGGCCACAACCCGGACTTCGCGCAGCTGGTCGGCGACCTCACGGGCGCCAACGCGCGCGTGAAGAAGGGCGGCATCGTCGGCATGCGCGTGCACGGCGGGCGCGGCGAGCTGTTGTGCCTGCTCCAGCCTCGCGAGCTTGCGCGCATCATCGCGCGGGCGGTTGAGACGAGCTCGCCGTCCTGAGCAGGAAGTCGACGACGGCCGTGGCCCCGGGCTCGGGGCGTCCGTCGGCCTGACGCGGTGCGGCCATGACGAGATCCATGTGGGCGTACCCGGGCAGGGTGATGACGTCGCCGCGTTCCGCGGGCGTGATGGCGCGCAGGATCGGCGGCATGAAGCTGTCGGCCCCGACGATGGTCAGGCGCGGCTTGCGGGTCGCGGCACCGGGGTCGCGCAGGTTCGCGAGATCGTCCTGGCGCGCACCGGAGAGGGCGAAGACGATGTCGGTGAGCACCCGCATCGAGAAGTACTGCTCGGTGTAGTCCAGCGGGCCGTTGTACAGCGACCGAGCGAGGTCGTCGATGTCCGTGACCTCGTCGCCGGGCCGTGAGTACGGCCGCCCGTCGGGCAGGGTGAGGCCGGCCGGCGGCTCGTCGAAGGCCCGCCACCCGTAGAGCTGGTCGTCGCGGGAGGGGATCATGAGCGGCTCGACCCCGCCGAGGCCCTGCAGCAGCGGACCGCGGAACGCCCCGCGCCCGAACGGCACCTGCTTGGGCGCGACCGGGCCGCGGTCGTAGGTCCCGACGCTGTGCTTGAGGAAGGCGAACGGCATCGTGTGGTCGTCGAGGAGCGCGCCGAGCAGTGCCCGGCCGGTCAGGTGCTGGCGCCGAAGCCGGGGCTTGGGCCCGAGCAGGTCGGCCCAGCTCTGTGCGTGCAGGATGCTCAGGCCGAGGTCGCTCGCCGGGTCGGACGGCACCTGGTTGGCGATGGGGTTCGCGTCCTCGTCGGGCCGCAGCCGTGCGTTGATGCCGACGGCCTCGACGAGGATCGTGATGTCGGGGCTGACGATGGCGACGTCCAGCGCGCGCGGCAGGCGCCCGCCGTTGACCCAGCGCGTGACCGTGCGGTAGCCGAACGCGCGCAGCGGCCGGATCACCGCGTCGGCCTGCGGCATGGTGCGCAGCGCGGCCGGGTCGGCGGTCGTGAGCGTGTCCAGCGCGATGGTGCCGGCGCACAGGTCGGCGCCGAGCTGGCCGTCGTCGAAGCGCCACGCCATGAGCGCCGCGGTCAGCGGCCCGCCGAGCGAATGCCCACCGCAGACGACGCGCTCACGCCGCCGCTGCGCGTCGGGCACGCCCTCCGTGATGACGGTGCGGTAGTCCTCGAGCACCTGCTCCAGACCGATCCGGGTGAGGCCCGCGAGGTCCTTCGACAGCCGGAAGCCGTCGAACCGGCGGCCGTCGATCTCACGGTCGTAGAAGTAGTAGTCGAGGACCTTGCGCGGGTCGTCGTCGCGCAGCGCGGCCTGCAGGCCGGTGTGGTCCTCCAGGCAGTTGGGCCGCCGGTCCAGCGCCCAGTACTCGACGTGGCGCCCGCGGTCGGCGGCCTGCTGGACGACGCTCAGCCCGTGCAGTTCCAGCGACCCGGCGCTGGCCGGCACGCCGGGCATGGAGACGAAGACCGCGTCGGCGTCCCCGGATGCTGCTGGGCCACGGCGGTGGCGCAGGCGCAGGTAGCGCAGCTGGTCGCAGGCGGGGGGAAGGCCGGCGCGGTCGGCCAGCGGCGCGTCGAGCGTCACGATCGAGGTCGCGACGTCCGCGAACGGCCCCGGGCGGGTGGGCTGCGGCGACTCCGTCCGCGGGACGGACGCGGCAGCGGGCGCAGCGACGACGAGCGCGACGGCAGCGGCCATCGCGACACACATGTGACGAGCGAGCAACGCGGAACCTCCCCAGGAACCGATCGACCAGCCCGAAGAATGATACGCCATTCCGCGCCGTCGCGGAGTTAGGTCGGGCCGAACCTCTCGGTCAGGATGCGTTCGGGTGCATAACCGGCGCTGACCAACAGGTCCGCGACGCGATCCACGAACCCCGTGGGGCCGCACACGTACGCGACGCCCGCGCCGAACGCGGCGGACGTGATGTCCTCGGCACGCACCCGGCGCGGCGGATCGGCCCATCCCGGCGGCCCGGCGCGGGTGTAGATCAGGCGCGTGTCCTCGCCGAGCTCCCCGGCGTACAGCAGGTCGCCCGGGGTCCGGACGCTCACGATCGTATGGACCTCGACGTCGGGCGCGGTCCGCGCGCGGTGGCGCAGGATGCTCATGAGCGGCACCAGTCCCGACCCGCCGCCGACGAGCAGCACCGGTCCCTCGCCACGCCACACGAAGTATCCGCCGATGGGGCCGCGCAGCTCGATCTGGTCGCTGACCTCCACGATGTCGCACAGGTAGGGCGACACCTCGCCGTCGGCGAGTCGCTGGACCGTGAGTTCGATCATCCCGTCGTCCGTAGGGGCGGACGCGATCGAGTAGGAGCGCTGCGCCTGGTACCCGTCAGGCGCGGTCAGGCGCACGTCGACGTGCTGGCCGGGCAGGTACGGCCACGGCTCGCTCAGTCGCAGGCGCAGGGTCCGCGCGGTGGATGATTCGGGCCACGTCGCTACGACGTCGGCGAGCTGCCAGCCCGTGGGCCCGGGCGCCGGGTCAGTCACCGGTGTACCGCTGCTCCTTCCAGGGGTCGCCGCGGTGGTGGTAGCCGTTGCGCTCCCAGAAGCCCCACTCGTCCTCGGCGACCAGGCGCAGCTGGGCCACCCACTTCGCGCTCTTCCAGAAGTAGAGGTGCGGCACGAGCAGCCGCGCGGGGCCACCGTGCTCACGCGGGAGCGGCTGGTCCTCGTGGGTGTCCGCGATCCACGCCTTGCCCTCGGTGACGTCGGCGAGCGGCAGGTTCGTCGTGTACCCGCCGACGCTGGTGACGACGACGTACTGCGCCTCGGGCTTCGGCTGGGCGAGCGCGAGGAGCTCGTCGACGGACACGCCGCTGAAGCTCGTCCCGAGCTTGCTCCACTTCGTCACGCAGTGGATGTCGCCCTCGAACGTCGATCGCGGCAGCGCCCGGAAGGCGTTCCAGTCCCACTCCATGGCGTGCTCGACGAGGCCGTCGATCCGGAGGTTCCAGGCGGCCGTCTCGACCTTGGGCGTCGGGCCGACCGTGAGGACCGGGAAGCCCGATTCGTAGTACTGCCCGGGCGGGAGGCGGCCCTCCATGCCCTCGGGTGGCTTGCGCTTGCCGAAGAATCCGCGGGAGACGAAGCTCATGACGGGATCGTAGGCGCGTCGTCAACGGTGATCGAGAACGTGGCGAGGAACGTGCCGCCCGGGGGGACGGTCGGGAGGTCCTCACCGGTGACGAGCGCGTTCGTCGGCGCGGTCATCGGCTCGATGGCCAGGAGGCCCTGACCCGGCGGGTGGTAGAGCTGGGCGACGGGGTAGCCGTGGTCGAAGGTCACGGTGATCCGGCGGGTGCTCGTCAAGAGCGTGAACGCGGGCGGCCTGGGGAGGCCGGTGTACAGATCGTCGAGCGCGGCGTCCGCGAGCGTCATCGTCTCGGCGGGCTGCTGCGTGGTCTCACCGGTGGGCAGGCCGCGATCGTCGAGGGCGAGGTGCGTGCGCGCGGGCACCTCGAGCCGGTCGTCCTCGGTCACCGCGAGGTACGGGTGGTAGCCGAAGCTCACCGGCACCTCGGCGTCGCCGGTGGCGCGGACCATCGTGGCGATCGAGAGCGTCGTGGGGGTGAGGTGCACGTGCTGCTCGAGGAGGTGCGGGAAGGGGAAGCCGGCGAGGTCTGCCAGGTCCGTGCGGGCTCGCAGCCGGTCGTCGGTGTGCTCGGTGACCTCCCAGTCCGGCCAGGCGTGCAGGAGGCCGTGGATGGGCAGGCCGTTGGGGTCCCGCCGGACGCGCGGCGTTCCGGTGAGGTCGACCCCGCGGTACGCGTCCCCGCTCAGCCGGTTGGCCCACGGATACAGCAGCGGGATGCCGAACGTGGAGCCCCGCTCGACGTACGCGCCGACGCCGCCGCGCTGTCCGAGCAGCTCCTCCCCGCGGTGCGTCAGCGACGAGCCCACCATCCCCGCGCCGGGGATGAACGTCGCCGCCAGGTCACCGGCGGAGAGGGTGAGGGGGGTGACGCCGGTGATGGCGCCACCCTACCCCGCCCCACGACGCCGAACGGCAGATCGACGTCGCTATGGCAACGTGGATCTGCCGCTCATCGCGGGTGCTACGCGATGGACGCGTCAGGCGGCGCGCAGGACGCGCGGCGCGCCAGGCGCCGGCGGGCTGACGGCGGGCATGCCGTCGAGCCGGACCTGGTCGCCGCCGCCCGCACGAGCGGTCGCCAGCGCCGCGAGCGCACGGTGCTCGGCATCGGCCAGATCGAACGACCCCCGCGGCGTCGCGGCCACGCCGACGGACGCGCGCAGCTGGAGCGCGCCCGCCGACGCGCTCGCGACGGCGGCACGGATTCGCTCGGCCACTCCGAACGCGCGGCGTGCGTCGTCGCCGACGAGCAGGAGGGCGAAGGTGTCGCGCTCGGTGCGGTAGGGGCACGCGTGCCCGGAGGCCTCGATCCGCGAGGCGGCATGGCGGAGCACGTCGTCACCGGCACGTGCGCCGAAGCGCTCGTTCACCGTCGTGAAGCCGTCGAGGTCGGCGACGATCAGGGCGGCGGGGAGGCCGTTGCGCCGCGCCCGCTCGGTGAGCTCGGCGGCACGCCACTCCAGGGCCTCGCGCGTGAGCGCCTGCGTGAGGTCGTCGACGACGGGGTGCCCGGGCGCGACCGTGCTCGGGTCCGGCGCCACGGCGCGCGCGGGCGCGGGCTCGGCGGCGCGCGGCTCGCGGTGCGTGAGGACCGACCACCAGGACGGCTTCTCGTACGTCACGACGGACTGCGGGGTGAGCAGCCGCCGCGGGCGCTCCTCCTCGGGCGTCACGACACCCGCGTCGTGTGCGACGGCGAGGTTGCGGCCCTCGGACTTCGCGCGGCGCAGCGCGGCGTCGGCGCGGGCGCCGAGGGTGATGTCGTCCCAGCCCCAGCCCGGAGGCGAGGCGGCGACGCCCACGGACACCGTGACGGGCAGCTGCGCGATCGGGCGGATGACGACGGACGCGCGGACGATCTCGGCCAGTTCGGCGCCGGCCTGCTCGTCGCCGCCCGGCAGGAGGACGACGAAGGCATCGTCGTCGACGCGGTACGGCCAGCAGCGGTGGCGCTCGCGCAGGCGCTCGGCGACGCCGCGCAGGACCTGGTCGGCCCGGTCGGCGCCGTAGGTCTGGGCGATCTCGCCGAGCCGGTCGACATCGAGCACGAGCAGCGCGGCCGACGCGCCGCTGGCCCGCAGGGCGTGGCGCTCGGCTGCCACGCGGGCGTCGAGCGCGGCGCGGGAGAAGGCGCCGGTGACGTCAAGGATCTCGGGCATCCCGAACCGGATCGTCGGGTGTCGCGCCGGGGTCCAGCGCGCGGGGTTGATCGTGGACGAACCGCGGGCGCTGCCGGTCAGCGAATGAGCTCGATGTCGACGCCGAGGTCAACATCGATCCACGACCGGTCGGCGGTCAGGGCCGGGAGCCGGGTGCGATGGGCCAGCGCGAGGCACGCACGGTCCGCGAGAGACAATCCGAGTGGTCGTGTCGGCGCCTGCCACACCGCGGCCAGTTCGGCATCACCGATGGAGACCGGCACGAACTCGAGCCCGGCGTCGAGCAGGTCGTCGCGTGCCGGTGTGGCGTTCCCGCCACGCGCGATCACGCGCTGCACGACCTCGGCCCAGTTGATCGTGGAGATGGCAGCGCGGGACAGCACGTCCGCCGCACGGTCGGCGCCGGGTTCGTCGAACAGGAAGGCGAGGAGCGCGGACGCGTCGAGGATCGCCAGCGTGCGGTCAGTCGGCATCCTCGCGCCGCGCCTCCTCGCGGCGTTCGGCGAGGAGTTCGTCGACGACGCCGCCCTCTGGGGCGAGGTCGCGGAACATCCCGCGCAACCGTTCGACTTTCGCGCGGTCCGGCGCGAGGACCAGGCGTCCACGGTCGACCCGGATGGCAAGGCGGTCGCCCTCTTGCAGGCCGAGTTCCCCGCGGATGGCGGCAGGGATCACGACCCTCCCCTGCTTGCCAAGGATCAGTGAGTGTCCGCCAGGCGTCTGTGCCATACAAGAGATAATGGCACACAGCAGTCTCTGTCACCCAATGTCGTCCGATGGCAGATCGTCCGCCACCCGACCGATTCCCGGTATCCTGGAGCCATGGCCGCGACCACGTCGACCCCGCCCGCCGCGCTGACCGAGGATCTCGCGTGGCTGCTGGGCCGTGCGAGCCACAACCTGAACACCGAGATCACGGCGGCGCTCGAGGGGATCGGCCTGCAGCCCCGCGCGCACTGCGTGCTGCGCGGCGCGCTCGAGGGCGAATACACGCAGATCGACCTGGCCCGGATCTCCGGCATCGACAAGACCACGATGGTCACCCTCCTCGACGAGCTGGAGGCCGCCGGCCTGGCCGAGCGCCGGCCCGCGCCCGACGACCGCCGCAAGCGCGTCATCGCGGTCACGAAGGAGGGCAAGGCCAAGGTGCGCGAGGCCGACAAGGTCGTCCAGCGCGTGCGCGACGACGTGCTCAGCGCCCTGCCTGCCGGTGAGCGCGATGCCTTCATGCACGCCCTCGCCAAGCTGACCTGCGACCGGCTCTCCGAGCCGACAGCCTGCATGGCCGCGCCGCGGCGCCCGCGCACCGGATAGCCACTCGGTTACAACGGGATCGTCTAGAAATAGACGATCTGCTACGGTCTCGCCCATGACCGAGACCGCTCCTCCCCTGACCGATCGCCAGCGCTGGAGCGCACTGGTGGTCCTGTGCGTCGGGATGCTCATGATCATTCTCGACTCGACCGTCGTGAATGTCGCGCTCCCCACCATCCAGAGCGACCTCGACTTCACCCAGTCGAGCCTCGCCTGGGTCGTCAACGCCTACCTCATCGCCTTTGGCGGCCTGCTCCTGCTGTCCGGCCGGATCGGCGACCTCATCGGCCGCAAACGCGTCTTCCTCACGGGATTGACGATCTTCACCCTCGCGTCACTGGCCTGCGGCTTCGCCACCAGCCAGGAGATGCTCATCGGCGCGCGCTTCATCCAGGGTGTCGGCGGTGCGCTGACCTCCGCCGTGATCCTCGGGATGATCGTGACGATGTTCCCCGAGCCCGCCGAGCAGGCGAAGGCGATCGGGGTCTACAGCTTCGTCGCGTCCGCGGGCGCGTCCATCGGGCTGCTGCTCGGCGGCGTCCTGACCCAGGCGATCAGCTGGCACTGGATCGTCTTCATCAACGTCCCGATCGGCATCGCCGCCGGCGTCGTCGCGCTGCGGCTGCTGCGCCACGAGGAGGGCATCGGCCTCAAGCAGGGCGCCGACATCCCTGGCGCCGTCTTCATCGTCGGCGCGCTCATGCTCGGCGTCTACACGATCGTCGAGGCGGCCGAGGTCGGCTGGGGCGCCACGCAGACGCTCCTGCTCGGCGCGGTGTCGCTCGGCCTGCTCACCGCGTTCGTCGCACGTGAGGCGCGGGCCCGCCACCCCCTGATGCCGCTGCGCATCTTCGCCTCGCGCAACGTGTCCGTCGCCAACGGCGTGCAGATCCTGATGGTCGCCGGCCTGTTCGGCGTCTTCTTCCTCGGCGCGCTGTACCTCCAGCAGATCCTGGGCTACGACGCGGTGGAGGTCGGGTTCGCCTTCCTGCCCATCGCGCTGGGCATCGGGATCCTGTCCGTCGGGTTCTCCGCGAAGCTGATCATGCGCAACGGCGCCCGGGCGACGCTGCTGCCCGGCCTGCTGTTCGTCGCGCTCGGCCTGGGCTGGTTCAGCCGCGCGCCCATCGACGGGCAGTACTGGGTGGACATGTTCCCCGCGATGCTGGCGATCGGCGTCGGCGCGGGCCTCGCGTTCCCGGCGCTCATGACGCTGGCGATGTCGGGGGCGACCCCGGAGGACTCCGGGCTGGCGTCCGGCCTGGTGAACACCACGCAGCAGGTGGGCGGCGCGCTGGGCCTCGCGGTCCTGGCGACGCTCTCGACCACGCACACCGTCGGCCTGCTGGCCGACGGGGTCGCGCAGGCCGAGGCGCTCACCGAGGGATATCGGCTCGCGTTCATCATCGCGGCGGGCATCGTCGGCACGGCCCTGGTCGCTGCCGCCGCCCTGCTGCGCCCCGAGCCGTCCGCAGCGCCTGCGGTGGAGGTGAACGCGGCCGAGCCCGCGTTCGCTGACGAAACCGTCTGAGCGCGGAGGGGGTGTGGCCGGTTCCTCCCCGGTCACACCCCTCCGGCGTCGCGGCCGACGACATCCGGTCGGCAAACGGGGACATAGTCCCCGGTTCGCGCCCCCATCCGGCGGCGAGGGACGGAGGCACGATCCGCCATGCTCTGCGCGTGCGCACCTGGCTCGCCGTCCCGATCGTCGCGCTCACCCTGCTCACCGCCGCCGCGCCGGCGCGCGCCTCCGACTCGCCGCCTCCCCTGCGTGGCGAGGTCATCGGCCGTTCGGTCCAGGACCGACCGATTCGCGTCGTGCGCGTGGGTGACCCCGACGCGCGGCGCAAGGTCCTCGTCGTCGGCTGCATTCACGGCACGGAACCGGCGGGCCTGGCGATCACGCGAGCGCTGCGCCGCATCGCACCGCCGGCGGGCGTCCAGCTGCTGCTCCTCGACCGCATCAACCCCGACGGGTGCGCGGCGGGCACCCGCGGCAACGCCCGCGGGGTCGACCTCAATCGCAACTTCCCGCGTGCGTGGCGCCCGCTCGACGGCGTGTTCGAGTCCGGCCCGCGAGCGCTCTCCGAGCCCGAGTCACGCGCAGCCCGCGCGCTCATCCGCCGCGAGCGCCCGAGCGTGTCCATCTGGTACCACCAGGCGCTCAACTGGGTCGACCTGCAGCCCGGGTCGAACCTGC
This sequence comes from Actinomycetota bacterium, assembly GCA_005788585.1. Next base: position 14,312 of record SYBY01000240.1, read on the forward strand.
GGCTCATGCGGATGTACGCGCGCGTGTCGGGCATGCGCACCGCGGTGACGCCCCCGCTGCCCGGGACGGTGGTGCGCTGGACCGCGCACACGTACCCCGGGCGGACGGCGTTCGTCGTCGAGCTGCCCGCGGGGCGCCTGAGCCCAGCCGCGGTGTTCCACCACCGGCGGGCGGTGCTGGCACTCGCGCGTGCGGTGCGGGCACCCGGCGGGGCCCGCACCGCACGGCACCTCAGTCCAGCTTCACCAGCGCGGCGTCGATGACCTCGCGCAGCAGCCGCTGCGCCTGGCACACCCGCACGCCGTCGTCGGGCTTCGGTGCCGTCCCGCAGCCGTCGACGTCGCGGCGCATGAGCCGGAGCTTCAGCGCGGCGAGCCGTTCGCCCGCCGGAGGCCGTCCGCGGAGCGCCGCTTCGTAGAGCCGCAGCTCCACGCCGATCGCGACCCGCGCACCGATCCGGAATACGCGCTCGGCCGGGTCCTGCGCCTCGGCGTCGTCGAGGAACGCGAGCACGGCGCGGAACGTGTCCGGGTCGGTCGCGTCGCCGCGGCCGTCGCCGTCGCTGTCGGCCCGGTCCCCGCGGGTTCCGGTGGCCGGCTCCAGCGCGTCACGCAGGCCGTCATCGTCGGTGTCGGCCGTGCGCGGGTCGGTCTCGCCGGGGTCGACCGTGCCGTCGAGGTTCGTGTCCTCGTCGCCGTCGCGCAGCCCGTCGCCGTCGGTGTCCGGGTTCGTCGGGTTCGTCGGCGGCACGCTGCGCACCTCGACACCGTCGGTCAGCCCGTCCCCGTCGGTGTCCGCCCTGGCCGGATCGGTCCCGGCGCTCGCCTCCTCGAGGACGCTGAGCCCGTCGCCGTCGGCATCCGGGTTCACCGCCGCGATGCGCACCGGGATCGTGGCGACCGCGGTCCGTCCGTCGTCGTCGGTCACGCGCACCGCGGCGGTGCCGGTGAACGCGGCCGGGTACACGTGCGCGATGGACGGGACGGCCCCGCTGGACTCGTAGGTCCCGTCACCGTCGGCGTCCCACTCGTACCGTTCGATCTCCCCGTCGGGGTCGTACGACGACGATGCGTCGAGCGTCACCGGCTCGCCGGCGAAGCCCTCCAGCGGCGCGGGCGGCTCGCCGAGCACGGCGACCGGCCGCTTCGTGATCTCGCCGACCGCGTCGGAGATCGTCTGCGCGACCTCCGCCGCGTCCTCCGCGGAGAACACCTGCCCGCCGGTCCCGTCGGCCAGCGTCTGGAACGCCGCCAGCGCGTCGGTGTCCCCGCCCACGAGCACGGGGTAGATCTCGGCCGGGTCGACCGCGAGCGCCGCGGCGATCACCTGCGACGCCGTGTAGCCCGTGAACGGCTCGGGGTCGTGCGGCGGCGCGTCGCCTAGGAGGATCACGGCCTTCTTGGCCCCGTCGCGCCACGGCAGGCGGATCGCCTCCATCAGCCCGGAGTGCACCGACTCGGGCCAGTCGTTGCCCCCGCTGACCTCGACGGCGTCCAGTGCACGCTCGAAGTCCCCGGCGTCGCGGCTGAACGGCTGGTCCAGGCGTGACGGGAAGTCCGACGGATCGCCGAACGGGTCGAACGGGTGGTCCTTGTAGGTGACGAGCGCGATGCGGTAGTCGGCGCCCGTCACCGACACGTCGGTGACGATGCTGCGCGCCGCCTCACGCACCGCGTCGATGTCGTCCCACATCGATCCGGTCGTGTCGATGGCGAAGACGAGGTCGAGCGCGGCGGCCCCGCCCGTCTCCCCGGACACGACGTAGAACGGGCTGCTGAACGACCCGTACCGGTAGCGCTCGCCCTCGTAGAAGCGGGCGTCGTCGGCGAACACCAGGTCCCAGAGGGCTTCGGTGCGGATGAACGCCCGGCCCTCGATCTCGTCGGGGATCTCGATGTCGAGCACCACTTCCCCGGCGGCGCGCTCGGCGGACGTGACCTCGTGCTCGATCCGCTGGACGTCCAGCGCGCACGGGTCGTTGTCCTCGTCGCCGGGATGCGACCGGTCGCAGTCGCGCGGGCCGACCGCGACGACGATCTTCTCCGGGGCGCCGCTGACGATGTCGGTGTCGACGTCGTCACCCGGGCGGACCTTGCCGTCCTCCGTGGGCGCGGCGACCCGCCCGGCGCGCCAGTCGACCTTCAGCTCGACCGATCCGTCGGGGGACACGACGGTCGAGCCCGGGCCGCGCCCGTCGATCGTCGGCAGGGCGGTGGCGCCGAGCGACGCGACCGTCTCGCCCCGGAGCATCGCCACGCGGGCGGGGTCGTCGGGGTCGTCCGCGCGGGAGACGCTGCGCTCACGCGTGCGCGCGTCGGTCCGCCCGGCGAGCCCGATCAGGCCCTCGTTGCCCCACGTCTGGCGCAGCCATTCGTCGCTGAGGCAGGGGATGCTGACCGGCCCGACGCTGACGCAGTCGTCGTCGAGGATGGCCTCGTGCTGGTTGGGGCTGGCGGTGTGCGCGTCGCTGCCGCCGACCATCGCGAGCCGGCCGCCGCGCGCGAGCACGCCGTCGACCTTGCGCAGCGCGAACTTCGACGGCATGTGCCGCTCGTTGATGATCTCGACGGCCTTCACCGTGGACTGCCGCTGCAGCACGCCCGTGGAGCAGTCACTGGCGTTCTCGCGCCGGTCGCCGTTCTTCCAGCAGAACCAGCGGCTGCCCCCGTCGGGGTTGTCCGGATGGTTGATCGCGCCCCAGCCGCCTGCGCTGCGGACCTCGTTGAGATAGGTCGGCTCGTCGCACTCGAACAGCGAGTCGGCGTGAAACGCGCGGGTGAAGTACAGGCCGAAGTGCCCGGCCTGCGGCGTCGGGCACTCGTCGATGTCAATCTGGTCGGGGAGCTTGTCGTTGGGGATCGTCACCTGCGCGGCGGTGCCGACCTCCTGGCCGATCAGCGGCCGCGTGGACTGAGAGTGCGAGCCGTTGGCCTCGTCGCGGAGGTGACCCCACTGCCTGGCGCCCTTCTCCTCGTCGTAGCCGGGGAAGGGGACGGTCTTGCACGGCCAGCCCAGCGGCGGCGCGCAGAAGGTGCGGTCGCGCTCGGGGTCGACGCCGAGCCACGGCCCGTGCTCGGTGAGGATGAGCCAGTCGAGGTTCGCGTCGTCGGCGCGATCGAGGACGTGGCCGGTGACGCGCTCGGCGCACTCGGCTTCGCTGAGGCCCTCGCAGCGGGGGTGACCCTGCAGTCCGCTGTCGCCAGAGGCGTGGACGTGCACGTCACCGGGAGTCCATTCCGAGAGGTCGGTCGCCGCCTGGGCGGGACCTGCGCACGCCAGCGTGGCGAGCGCGGTGAGGAGCGCGGAGCGCCCGGGGGACAGTCTCGGCATGGCGAGACCCTACGCCGATGTGAGCGGCTGTGTGCCACTTTCACGGCGCTCAGGTGGCGTCGGTGGCCACCGGGAGATCGGCCCGGTTGCTCCACTGCGAGAACGAACCGGCGTAGAGCGCGGCGCGGTAGCCCGCGATCTCCAGCGCGGCAATCTCGTGCGCCGCGGTGACCCCCGACCCGCAGTAGACCCCGGCGCGCTCGCCGACACCGAGTTCGGTGAACCGCCGGCGCAGCTCTTCGGCCGGGAGGAACCGACCCTCGGCATCGAGGTTCTCGGTCGTCGGTGCGCTGACCGCCCCGGGGATGTGCCCGGCCCGGGGGTCGATGGGCTCGACGCTTCCGCGGAAGCGCTCGGCCGCCCGCGCGTCGAGCAGCGTGGCGTCGCGGGCGAACGTGGCGACGTCGTCGAGCTCGAGCCTGGGCATCAGGCCCGGCCGCAGCGTGATGTCCCCGGGCGGCGGGTGTTCGTCGCCGGTCGCATGTTCGCCCCGCCACGCTGCGAGCCCGCCGTCGAGCAGTCGCACATCGCTGACGCCGCCCCAGCGCAGCAGCCACCACGCACGCGCGGCGCTGAGGTTGCCGGTGTCGTCGTACGCCACGACGGGCCGGCCGTCGCTGACGCCCCACCGCCGCGCAGCCGCCTGCAGGTCGGCTGGGTCGGGGAGCGGGTGGCGCCCCTCCGCGGCGCTGGGCGGTGCCGCCAGTTCGGTGTCGAGGTCGACGAACACCGCGCCGGGAATGTGGCCGGCGCGGTACGCGTCGATCCCCGGCGGACCGCCGAGCGCCCACCGGACATCGAGCAGGGTGACGTCGGGCAGGCGCGCCTGCAGCTCCTCGGCGGTGATCAGGACCGGCACATCGCGGAGCCTACGACTGCCCGGCCCCGACGGTGGCGAACCGCTCGTCGATCGCGGCGATCGCGGCGGCGAAGCTCGCGTCCTCGGCATCGCCCAGGTCGAACGGCGCCATCGCCGGGCTCTCCCGCGCCAGCGTGAGCTCGGCGGTGTAGACCTCGACGTCGGTCAGCCCCAGCTGCTCGAACGCGTGGGCCAGCCACGGCGTGCGGTGGTCCCAGCCCTCCTTCGGGGCGCCCGGCCCGTAGCCGCCGCCGTTGGCGAGCGTCAGCACGAGCCGCTTGTCGCCCAGCGTGCCGCCGTCGGGCCCGAGCGTCACGCCCGGGACGACGAGGTGGTCGAACCACGTCTTCACGGTCGACGGCGGGCCGAAGTTGTAGAGGCCCGAGCCCAGCAGGATCGTGTCGGCCGCGAGGACCTCGCCGACCAGTTCGTCGGTGAGCGCCCGCGCCTCGCGCTGCTCGGGCGTGCGGTCCTCGGGCGCCAGCACGTTCGCGGTGAACGAGGTGAGGTCGAGATGGGGGATCGGGTCCGCGGCGAGGTCGCGGTACGTGACGGTTGCGCCGGGGTTCGCCGCCCGCCAGCGCTCGGCGTAGTGCGCGGAGAGCTTGCGGCTGCGCGAGCCGTCGGTGCGCATGGAGGAGTCGAGATGCAGTAGATGTGCCATAGATCATTGGTATAGCACAAAGCATTGGCGCACAGGCAATGGTCGTGGCGGCGCAGCTATCATCGTGGGATGGCGACCAAGCCCGACACCCACCACTCGCTTGGTCTCATCGCGCACCTGGCCCGCGTGACGCACCGCGAGGCGGAGGCGCTGGAGAACGAACGGGGTCTGCGGCCCCGCCACTACGTGGTGCTGACGCTGCTGCGCGACCACGGGGCGTCGACCCAGAAGGGCGTCGCGGAGGCGCTGCGGCTGGACCCGACGAACCTCGTCGGCGCGCTGAACGACCTCGAGGCGCAGGGCCTGGTCACGCGCCGTCGCGACCCCGAGGACC
>SYBY01000241.1 GCA_005788585.1 Actinomycetota bacterium
CCGAGCCGGACGGCGAGGGCGAAGCCCAGGGCGCCAGAGGCGCCGACGATGGTGATCGGCTCAGCAGACATGACGGCGGGCGAGGATACCCTGCGAGATGACGATGTCCGACGGTGTCGACCTCCAGCCCGGCCTCACGCGTACGGACACGTTCGTCGCCGAGGGCATCCTGCTGACGGACGTCGGCGGGACGATCGGGATCTCGGTGCTGTCCACCCCGGGAATGATCGGCCGGATGGAGCGGACCGCGGCGACGCTGGCGTTCGAGCACCTGCCCGACGGCATGGCGACCGTCGGCTTCGAGGTCTGCGTGCGGCATGTGGCCGGCGCGGCCGCGGGCGCCGAGTGCACCGCGACCGCGACGCTGCGGGAGGTCGCCGACGGGCGCAAGCTTCGCTTCGACGTGGAGGTCCGCGAAGGCGATCGGGTCATCGGGGTGGGTACGCATGAGCGGCGGGTCATCGATGTCGCGGGCCACGCGCGGGAGGTCGGCGCGTGAATCTCCCCGAGCACGTGCTCATCCGCGAGGTCGGCCCGCGCGACGGGCTGCAGAACGAGCCCGAGGTGCTGTCGACCGACGCGAAGGTCGCGATGATCGATGCGCTCGCGCGGACCGGGCTGCCGCGCATCGAGCTGACGAGCTTCGTGCGCGCGGACGTCATCCCGCAGCTCTCCGACGCCGCCGAGGTCCTGGCGCGCGCGGACATCCCGCCGGGCGTGTCGCGGTCGGTGCTCATCCCGAACGAGCGTGGCCTCGAGAAGGCGCTGGAGCACCGCTCGCGGTTCGACGAGATCAACGGCTTCCTGTCGGCGAGCGAGTCGCACAACCGCGCGAACGTCAACCGTCCGGTCGCCGAGTCGCTGGCGGGGCTCGAGCGCGTGTTCGCCACCGCGCGGGCGGAGGGGCTGCGCTGCGAGGGCGTCATCAGCGTGGCGTTCGGCTGTCCGTACGAGGGGCACGTCGACCCGGCGCGGGTCTTCGAGCTGGCGGGTGCGCTGGTCGCGGCGGGCGCGGAGGAGGTGGGCTTCGGCGACACGACGGGGATGGCGAATCCGCGGCAGGTCGGTGCGTTCTTCTCGGCCGCGCGGGAGGCCCTCGGCGACGACGTGCAACTCACCGCGCACTTCCACAACACCCGCGGCCAGGGCCTGGCGAACGTGCTCGCGGCGCTGGAGGCGGGGTGCACGTCCTTTGAGTCCTCGGTCGGCGAGCTGGGCGGCTGCCCGGTGCCGAAGGGCGCGACCGGGAACGTCGCGACCGAGGACGTCGTCTCGATGCTCGACGAGATGGGCGTGCAGACCGGGGTCGACCTGCCGGCGCTGCTCGACGTGGCGCGGTCGATGCAGGAGCGCCTCGGCCGGCCGCTGGGCAGCCACACGCTGGTGGCGGGCCCGGTGGACTGGCACGACGCGGGGGTGTGAGCATTGTCCGTCGTGTGGCGACGGACAATGCTCACACCCGCGTGACCCGGCGCCCGTCAGGGAACGGACGCCGGGTACGGGTCGCGTCAGCGCAGCGCTGAGGGGACGCTGCGCAGGTCCGCCGGCGCCTCCGGGCGCAGACGCTGGTAGGCGAACGCGCCGCCGAGCAGCAGCAGACCGAGGCCCAGGAGGGAGCCGATCCGCTGCGCGGGGGCGAGCGTCGCCAGGTCGAAGAGGAACGCCTTGCCGGCGGCCACGCCGAGCAGGCCGAGCGCCGCGAAGCGCAGGTTCCTCAGGTCGTTGCGCACACCGAGCACGAGGGCGACCACGCCCACGAGTGCCCAGGCGGCGGTCAGCTGCAGGTGACCCTGGTCGGGGTCGCCGGTGATCGGCAGCTGGTAGGCCGCGAGCGACACGAGGTACAGCCCGGACAGCCCGGTCGCCACCGTCAGGAGTGTGCGGGGGTCGCCCTCCGGACGGTGGTACGCGAGTGCGCCGATCGTCGCGGTGACCAGCGCGACCGCTCCGAGGGCCGGCAGGATCGCCGCCTCGACGGAGGGGACGAGGGCGACCATCGCCGCCAGGCCGAGCGCGACGAGGGACGCGGGGCCCGGGATCGGGTCGTCGCTGTCGCGCTTGGCGTAGCGGGCCAGGGCGAACGCCTCGGCGCACAGCGCGGCGACGAGGGCCAAACCCGAGAGCGCGGTCAGTGTCAGCGCGAAGACGGCCGCGAGGCCGAGTCCGTTGGCGACGTCCGCCCACACCGGGCGTGCCTCGCGCATCAGGACGCCGCTGCCGAGACATGCGGCCGCCAGCGCGGCGAGGCCGGCGATCCCGGCAACGCCCGGGTCGCCGGACGCGAGCTGGTCGGCGGGGGTGACGGCGAGCATCTGCGCCAGCGCGATTGCGACGTGGCCGCTGAGGCCCGCGCCGAGCAACACGTCATCGGCGGCGCGCCGCGCGGCGTGCCGGGCGAGCCAGGCGAAGCCGACGCCACCCGCGAGGAAGACGATGCCGCGGGCGAAGCCTGACGTCAGGTCGGCGAGCGCGAGGTCACCGAAGAGCACGCCGAGCGTGAGGAACAGCAGTGCGAGCGGCCGGGCGATGCGTCCGCTGTGGAGGCCCCAGACACCGACTGCGGCGTGGACGATGGCGAGCACGACGAGGAGCGCCGTGGCAGCCGTCTCGGAGGTGGGGCCCTCCGTCGAGAGTGCGAGCGCGATGTAGCCGAACCCGGCGACGGCCGCGGCGTTCAGCGCCACGAGCACGAGGCGTGAAGCCGCCGGCTCGGGGTCCTTCACGCGCACCTCCCGGCCGACGGCCATGGCCAGGCCGACGGCACCGAACCCCAGGAGGGTCGCGGCGATCACCACGGGGTCTTGCCCGACGAGGACGAAGAACGCCCACTGGAGCATGGTCATGGTGAAGACGGCGAGCGCGAGGCGGTCCCAGCGGTGCATCACCACGACGACGGCCGCGCATGCGGCGGCGACGAAGACGAAGGTCGTGGACGCGCCGGTGGGGCCGTCGGCCCACCCCAACAGGGGGGCCGACACCGCGCCGAGCAGGCCCAACCACGCGATGACCTGCGCGTCCCAGCGGACGGCCAGCCAGGTCGCCCATGCGCCGACGGCCGCAGCAGCCGCGACGCCCGCGGGGGCGGGGAGCAAGTCATAGGCGGTGGTGGCGACCGTCGCGGCCATGAAGAGCCCGGCGACGCCCGTGCCGACGAGTGCCAGCGACGCGTGGGTGCGTCCGGCCCGGCGGTGCAGGTGCAGGCCGGCGCCGACGAGTAGGCCGGCGATCCCCGCGCCGATCAGGGTGCGCATGGTCTCGTCGATCACGCCGCTGCTGATCCCGAGGGCGAAGAGCAGGGCGAGCGCGACGAGGACGGCGGCGCCGCCGACCCAGGCCAGCACACGGCCACCGAGGAGGTCCTCGAGTGAACGGTCGGCCTGGGGGTGCGAAGGCTCGACGCGCGGCGTGACCGGCTGCGGCGCGACGGGCGGCGCGGCCTGCGTGCGCGGTGCGGCGGGGGGTGGGACCTCCCGCGGCAGCGTCACGGTCGTCGGCCGCTCGGGCTGGGGCGCGGATTCGGGCCGCGGCTGCCACCGCGTGCGCTCGCCGTCGATGAGCCCGACGCGGGCGCTCAGGTCTGCGACCTGGCGCTCGAGCTCTCTGACGCGTGTTTCGACCATCTCCGTCTGTCCTCCTCAGGACGCTTGCTGACCATCGGTCAGGAAGGAACCGTAGCGGCTTATCGACCATCGGTCAACACGGGCGGTAGACTTCGGTGCATGGCCGAGCCCGCCTACCAGCGCCTCGACGTCGACGAGCGCCGCGCGCAGCTCCTGGAACTCGGCGCGCGGTTGTTCACCGAGCACGCGTACGACGAGCTGTCGATGGCGCGGATCGCGCGCGAGGCGGGGATCTCCAAGGCGCTGCTGTACCACTACTTCCCGTCCAAGCAGGCGTTCTTCGTGGCCACGCTGGAGCAGGGGGCGCAGGAGCTGACCGCCGCCACGCAGCCCGACCCCGACCTGCCGCCCGCCCAGGCGCTGTACCGCACGCTCGAGGCGTTCCTCATCTGGATCGAGGCCCACGACGCCGCGTATCTGAAGCTCATGCGCAGTGCGACCGGCCACGCCGAGGTGCGTGAGCTGATCGAGGAGATCCGCGCGTCGACGGTCGGCCTGCTGCTCGACGGTCTGATGGACGGCGAACCCGCGCCACCGGTCGTCCGCGCGGCGGTCCACGGGTGGCTGTGGTTCATGGACGGGGTCTGCCAGGAGTGGCTCGAACGGCGCGAGATGGAGCGCGACCAGGTGCTCGGCCTGCTGCTCGGCACCCTCGCCGGGGCGATCACCGCGACCGGCGAGACGGAGCTGCTGGCGCGACTTGCGTAGGGTGCCGTCGGTGAGCGAGCTGCACGACGCCACCGAACGCGCCCTGGCCGGGGGACCGGAGCGCCACCGCGCGAAGGCGCTGGAGCAGGGCAAGCTGCCCGTGCGCGAGCGCGTGGCGCTGCTGCTCGACGACGGGTCGTTCAGCGAGGACGCGCTGCTGGCCAACTGGGACGCCGACGGGCGGGGCGCCGACGGCGTGGTCACGGGAGTCGGCACGGTCGACGGCCGGCCGGTCGCGGTGATGGCGAACGATCCGACCGTGAAGGCGGGCTCGTGGGGCCCGAAGACCGTCGAGAAGATCCTGCGCGTCCAGGAGCGCGCACTGGCGCTGCGGATCCCGATCGTCTACCTCGTCGACAGCGCGGGCGCCCGGATCACCGAGCAGGTCCAGATGTTCCCCGGCCGCCGCGGCGCCGGTCACATCTTCCACACGCAGGTGCAGCTCTCGGGCGTCGTGCCGCAGATCTGCGTGCTCTTCGGGCCGAGCGCGGCGGGCGGCGCGTACATCCCCGCGTTCTGCGACGTCGTGATCATGCGCGACGGCAACGCGTCCATGTATCTGGGCTCGCCCCGGATGGCCGAGATGGTCATCGGCGAGACGGTCACGCTCGAGGAGATGGGCGGCGCGCGGATGCACACCGGCACGTCGGGCTGCGGCCACCAGCTCGTCAAGACCGACGAGGAGGGCGTGGCGCTCGCTCGCCGCTGGCTGTCCTATCTGCCGACGAACTTCACCCAGCCGCCGCCCGTCGCCCCGCCCGCCCCGCCCGCGTCGGACACGCCGCTGGACGACATCGTCCCGGCTGACGAGAACAAGCCGTTCGACATGAAGCTGCTGATCGATGCGCTTGTCGACGCCGACTCGTTCCTGGAGGTCCACCCGCGGTGGGCGAAGGAACTGGTCGTCGGCTTCGCGCGGATGGACGGCCGGGCCGTGGGCATCGTCGCCAACCAGCCCAAGCAGAAGGGCGGGGTGCTGTTCGTCGACAGCGCCGACAAGGCCGCGCACTTCATCTGGCTCTGCAACGCGTTCGGCCTGCCGCTGCTGTTCCTCGCCGACGTGCCCGGCTTCATGATCGGCACCGCCGTCGAGCGCCAGGGCATCATCCGCCATGGCGCCAAGATGATCAGCGCCGTGAGTGAGGCGACCGTGCCAAAACTCAGCGTCATCGTGCGCAAGGCCTACGGCGCCGGGCTCTACGCGATGGCCGGTCCGGCCTTCGAGCCCGACGGCTGCATCGCGCTGCCGAGCGCGTCGATTGCCGTGATGGGCCCGCAGGCCGCGATCAACGCGGTGTTCAGCAACCAGCTCCAGGCGATCGAGGACCCGGATGCCCGCGCGGCGGAGACCGAGCGCCTACGCGCCGAGTACGCGGCCGACATCGACATCCTCCACCTCGCGTCGGAGTTGGTGGTGGATGCGGTCATCGAGCCCGAGGCGCTGCGTGACGAGGTCATCCGCCGGTTCGCGCTGGCGGCCGGGAAGGCCCGCGACTGGCCGGCCAAGACCAACCCCGTCCATCCGGTCTAGCGGTGACCCTGATCTCGACGAACGTTCCCCCGGCGGGCCGTCCGGCCTGAGCCGTTTCGCCCGCCGACCGATCACTCAGGTGATGGACCCGCTGCAACATCGACGCCGCCGGCGGCTGTACGTGCCGGCGCTGACCGCTCTCCTGGTGGGGCTCGCGGCCGGCGGCGCGACGGCGCAGGAGCAGCCGACGCCGCCCGCCGAGGCGCCGCAGGCGGTCGCGGAAGCGATCGCAGAGGTCACGGCGCCCGGGGCCGAGGAACGGCCGCCCATCGAGAAGCTCTCGCGCCCGCGACCCACGCGCGCGCTGCTGATCGCCGAGCAGCGGGCCATCGAGGCCCGGCGTGCCGAGGCGGCGCGGCTGGCGCGCTCACGCACCGTGCAGGGTGCGCTGCGCCGGGCGCTGCTGCTGCGCGAGATCGACCAGGAGGAGCACGACGCGATGCGGCGCTCCTGGTACCGCGCCGGGCTCGCGCAACAGCGTCTCGGCGGGACGCGCGGCGCCGAGCTGGGCGCGGTCCTCGGCCAGGTCCGGTCGCTCGCCCAGCGACGGATGCTCGGCCCGAGCCGCATCAACGCCGCGATCCTGAGCGTGCGCCGCAACGCCGAGGTGTGGACGAGCCGGCCGATGCCCAAGGCCGGGGCCGACGTGTCGTTCCCCCGTGACGACCGGGTCTACCGCTACATCCCGGGCCAGGGCGTGCAGATGCACCCGCTGGCCTCGTTCGGGGTGGCCAACGCGCTGGCGCGCGCGTGCATCAGCACGAAGAAGACCTGCCGGGAGCGCCGGCTGCGGCGCCTGCTGGACGACCTGCTCGAGGTCTCGGTCTTCCGGGCGGGCTACCGGGCATGGGAGTACGGCTACGCGTTCGGCACCGGGTCGCCGCCTTGGGTCAGCGGCATGGCGCAGGGCACGGCGGTGCAGGCGTTCGCGCGCGGCGCCAGGGCACTCGACAACCGCATCTACCTCGACATCTCCCGCAGCGCGCTCGGCGCCTTCGAGCGCCGCCCGCCGCAGGGCGTGTCGGTCGGCACAGGCGACCGCAGGCGGTACGTCATGTACTCCTTCGCGCCGTCCCAGCACATCCTCAACGGGGAACTCCAGGCGGTCGCAGGGATCCACGATCTCGTGGCGTTCTCCGGCGACGGCCGGGCCCGGGCGCTGTTCGAGCGCGGGGAGCGGGGCGTGCGCGCGTCGGTCAAGGACTACGACACGGGCGCCTGGTCGCTGTACAGCCAGGGCGGCGCCGAGTCGAACCTCCACTACCACCGCTTCACCACCGTCCAGCTGCGCGGCCTCTGCCGCCGCACGAAGCAGGGCGCGTACTGCCGCGCCAAGCACCGGTTCCGCGACTATCAGAAGGAACCGACCACGGTGCGGATCGGTGCCGTGCGCGGCGCGTGGGCCGGGCGTGCGTCGCGGATCGGGTTCTCGGTCTCGAAGGTCGGTCGCGTCTGGGTACGGGTCGACGGGCCGGGCGGGCGGTCGTTCGAGCGCACCATGCGGCTGACGCGCGGCCGCCACAGCGTCGTGTGGACCCCGCCGCGGCGCGGGACCTACACGGTGCGGATCGACGCGCGCGGCTTGAGCGGCCCCGCGGGACGGACGGCGATGAAGGTGCAGGTCGTGCACCCCAAGCCCAAGCCCAAGCCGAAGCCCAAGAAGAAGAAGCCGGCGAAGAAGACGAAGGCGTCGTCGTAACGTTGGAGGCGTGATGCGGCGCCTCATGGCAGGAGTCGGTGCAGGGCTGCTGCTGGCGGTGATCCCCGCGGCCGCCGACGCGGCGACGCCCTACCGCGCGACGATCTTCACGCTCTCGTCGAAGCAGCGCGACGCGATGACGCCCAGCGTCTGGCGCACCGGCTGCCCGGTCGGCCTCGGCGATCTGCGTGTCGTGCGCCTGCGCCACTACGGCTTCTCCGGGAAGGTGGGCGTCGGCCGCCTGGTCGTCCACCGAGACGCCGCGCCCGATGTGGTGCGCATCTTCCGCCGCCTGTACGCGGCGAAGTTCCCCATCCGCAAGATGCGCCCGATCGAGCGGTACGGCGGGTCGGACCACGCGTCGATCGAGGACGACAACACGTCGGCCTTCAACTGCCGCAAGGTGACCGGCGGCACGGGCTGGAGCCAGCACGCCTACGGGCGGGCGATCGACATCAACCCGATCGAGAACCCGTACGTGAGCGGCTCACCGCCGCGGACGTCGCACCCGAAGTCCGCGCCGTTCGTGCGCCGGACGCCGTACCGCAAGGGCATGGCGGTCTCCGGCCGGGCTCTGGTGCGCGCGTTCGACCGCGAGGGTTGGGGCTGGGGCGGGCGCTGGCAGGGCGGCGTGCGCGACTACCAGCACTTCTCGCCGAGCGGCCGCTAGATGCTGACGGTCAGGGCCCGGGTCATCGACCCGTGGCCGGGGACGGTGCAGAAGAACCGGTACGCGCCCGCGGCGAGCGTGATGTCCTTCGTGACGTCTCCGTGCAGCGGAATCTCGTCGGAGAGCTTCATCGGGCCGACGAGCGGGGCGGTGCCCTCGAGCCAGAGGTTGTGGTCGTCGAGGTCGTAGTTGTGGAAGTTCACGGTCAGGGCGCCGCTGCGCACGGTGCTGCGGGTCGTCTCGAAGACGAAGACGCCGTCGCGGTCGTAGGCCTTCACGCCGACGGCGTTGAGCTCGGGGGTCGGGGCGTCGCCGCCGCCGGTCGAGCCGCCGCCCGGTGCGGGCGCGGTGTCGCCGGAGCCGCCCCCTCCGGTCGGGGCAGGTGCGGTCGGGCTCGTGCCGCCCGGTGCAGGCGCAGGGGCGGACGGCGCGGGCTTTGCCGGCTTCTTCTTCTGGGTCGCCTTCTTCTTGGCCTTGGGACAGCGCTTCGCGTCACCGCCGCGGCGCGCGCCGGAGGTCTGCTTCCGGCTCGTGCCGCGGCGGCATCGCGTCCGCTGACCGGGGCGCTTCTGCTTCGCCCCGGCCGTACGGTCTTTGGTCGCCGCCTTGGCGGCGGAGGCGTCGGCCGCGTGCGCGCCCGCGGGCGCCGCGGCACACGTCGCGAGCAGCACGCAGACGAGCAGCGCGCGCCTCACAGCAGCACCGGCTGGGCCAGCGCACCGGCGCCCGGGATGATCCCGTCGGCGTCGGTCTGCAGCCACTGCTCGAGCAGGCCGCAGTACAGCGCGCGGAAGTCGGCGGTGGCCCGGAGGTTCCCGTGCTCGTCGAGCCCGGCCCCGACCGTCCCGTCCTGGGTCAGGCCGGGGAACTCGCCGATCATGCCCTGCGCGACGTCGCGGCCGATGACGAACGCCGAGCCCGCCGCGCCGTGATCGGTGCCGGCCGAGCCGTTCTCCTCGGGCCGGCGCCCGAACTCGCTCCAGACGAGCAGGACGACGCGGTGGTCGAGCCCGCGCAGCTGAAGGTCCTCCCAGAAGGCGCGGAGGTTCTCGCACGTCGTGCGCAGGTTGCGCTCGAAGTCGGCCGCCTGGGTGGAGTGGGTGTCCCAGCCGCCGGCGGCGTCCACGGTGACCGCGCGGATCGGCAGGTGGTTGCCGTCGACGGTGACGTGCAGCAGCCGGGCGAGGGACTGCAGCCGGGTCTTCATCGCGCTGTTGGCGGTGGGGTAGCCCGCGGCGGGGTCGGTGGCGGGCGAGCTGCTCGCCGACGACAGGTCGGACCGCAGCTGCGCCGAGCTGGCCTGGATGCGCCGCGCGTAGGCGAGCGCCGGGTCACCGCCGGGCAGCGCGCCGAGCTGGCGGTGCGCGTCGCGCAGGCGCGTCGTCATGGCGGTGCCCCAGGTCCCGTGCGTGCCGAAGTCGTAGGACCCGATGCTGTCGGTCGCCGCGACGGGATTCGTGGCGGTCGCCAGCGCGGGGGAGAGCAGGCCCGAGAAGCTCAGGCCCTGGATCGGGACGTCGGGCGAGCCGACGCGGTCGAGGTAGCGGCCGAGCCAGCCGGTGCTGCCGGTCGGGTCCAGCGCCCCGACCTCCCAGTAGTGCCGCGACGTGAAGTGCGACTGGTTCGGCGACGGGTACCCGATCGCCGGGGCGACCGCGACGCCGCACGACGGGTCGTCCCAGAGCTCACGCAGGCCCTCCGCCGACGGGTGCCAGACCAGCGACGGGTCGGGTTCGAAGCGGCGGGCCGGGTCGTCGGCGACGCGCAGCGTGGGGCGCAGGTCGGCGTACCGGCTGTGCCCGGCGGGGGCGAGCAGGCTGAAGTTATCCGCCCCGCCGTCCATGAAGACGGACACGATCACGCGGTGGTCCCCGGCGGCTTGCGCGACGGCGGCCTCGAACGCCTCGGGCGCCAGCAGCTTGCCCGCGCCGTAGACCGACAGGGCGAGGCCGGCGGAGCGCAGGAGCATCGAGCGGCGCGTCATGCCCGTGCCCGCCGGGGTGGGCATCCCGGGCTCGATGGCGGGCAGGCCCTCGCCGGCGCGGGCGATGCCCTCGTGCGAGCGGTTCCAGTCCGAGCAGCAGCGATGGGTCATCAGCACACCTGGAAGTCGGGAGACGCCGCGATGAGGTGCCGCAGGCTGTTCTGCCTCATCGCGCGGAAGTCGTTGGTGGAGTAGCCGCTGGGCCGCGGCTGGTCGGCGTAGGCGCGCAGGGCGGCGAGGGTCTCGGCGCTGACGGTCGGGTCGCCCCAGAAGCGCAGCGCGGCGGCGACTGCCTCGGCGGGGGTCTCGTTCGACCCGCTGTAGCTCCCGCTCGTGGCGGCCAGGCCGTTCATCGCCTCGTACGCCAGCTCCCAGCGCCCGAGGTGCGTGGACGTGTCCAGCCACGCCTGGTCCTTCCAGCCCGACACGTTGGGCGGGTAGAAGAGGCGCTGCCCGGACGGGTCTGCGCGCCAGCCCCAGTTCGTGTTCGCGATGCCGCGCCCCGCCCCGCGCATGAGGCCCGCGGCCAGGACGACCGGCGGCTTGACCATCGACGGGCCCGCGTGGAAGTCGGGGTGCAGGAGGATGGCCTCGAGGACGTCGGCGATCGAGCGGCCGCTCGTGACGTACAGGTGCTCGAGCGCACCCTGGGTCGCCGGCGACGGCGGGGTGGGGACGAAGTACGACCAGAGCTTCAGCACGAAGAACGACCGGTGGTACGGGTTGTCGAGGCAGAGGTCGACGGCGCCCGCCCAGTCGAACGTGCCGGCGCGCTGGTACGCGGTCCCAGCCCAGAGCGTCTTGGTGCCGCGGTCCTGCCAGTTTGTGTGCAGCCGGAAGTTCACGAGCCGCCCCTCGGCGTCGCTCCAGTCCGCGCGCCAGCCGGTCAGCGCGCGAGCGAGCTGGCGGACGTCGGCCTCGGTGTACGCGCCGCGGTCGGCGCCGAGGGTGAAGAGCTCCATGAGCTCCCGCGCGTAGTTCTCGTTCGGGCTGAACCGGCGGTTCTCGATCCCGTCGAGCCACACGAGCATCGCGGGATTCACCGTGATGGCCATGACGAGGTCGCGGAACGACCCGAGCGCCCGGCTGCGCAGCAACTCGTTCTGATCGATGGCGAGCCACTGGCCGACCTTGTCCGACGACGTCGCGAACCAGTCGTGCAGGACCAGCGTCATGCGCTCGGTGAGCTGCTGGTCGGAGCGGACCATGCGATCGAGCCACCAGCAGTGGTCGTGGCTCCACGCATCGCGCGGCGCGAGCGGGGGCGGCGCGGGACCGACGAGCGACGCCGTCCCCGCGGGCCGCACGAGCTGCCGGACGGCCTCCTCCAGGCCGAGGGCTGCCACGCGCTCGCTGTCGGCCCGCCCCTTCGGGCCGAACCCCGCGCGCCAGAGCAGCCGCTCGGCCTGGACCACCCCGAACGGGCCGCCGTAGACCTCCAGGCCCGCGGGCCGCGGCGGGCGCGCCGGCGGCGGAGGGAGCGGGGCCTCGGGGGTCGTCGGAGGCGGGGCGGCTGGGGAGAGAGGGCGGACGGGCGTCTTCGCCGCCGGCTTCTTCGCGACGGTCTTCTTCTGCTTGGCCTTTTGCTGCTTGGCCAGGCACTTCTTGTACGCGGAGGTCTGCTTCTTGCTCGCGCCCTTGCGCGGCTTTTTGCACACCACCTTCTTCGCCGGGGCCTTGCGCTTCGGCTTGGCCTTCGTCCTCCGGCGAGCTGACGTCGTCCCTGCCGCCACCTGTGCCGTCCTTGGTAGGAAGTCGGTAGGGATGGTGCGGCATCGCGAAACCCCGCTGGCCATCTGTCCGATCGGCGGGCGGGCGTCCAGCGGGCGGCGGGCCTCGTAGGCTGTGCGCCCGATGACCGACGCTCTCGCCTTCGCGGGGGTCACACGTCAGGCCGAGCTGATCCGGGCCGGTGACGTGGACCCCGTCTCGCTCGTCGACCTCACGCTCGAGCGCATCGCGCGGATCGACCCGCAGCTCAACGCCTTCCGCGTCGTCTTCTCCGACCAGGCCCGCGTGGAGGCCGAACGCGCCGCGGTACGCGTGCGGCTGGGCGAGGAGCTCCCGCTGCTCGGTGTACCGATTGCGGTCAAGGACGACCTGGCGGTCGAGGGGCAGGCGCGCACGCTCGGCTCGCGTGCGTACGGCAGCCCGGAGCCCGCCGATGCGCTGGCCGTGCGCCGGCTGCGTGAGGCGGGCGCGATCATCATCGGCATCACCCGGGTACCCGAGCTCTGTATCTGGCCCTTCACCGAGACACTCGCCGGCGGCATCACGCGCAACCCGTGGAACCTCGACCGCACGCCGGGCGGTTCCAGCGGCGGCTCGGGCGCGGCCGTGGCTGCGGGGCTGGTGGGGATGGCGACTGCGTCCGACGGCGCTGGCTCGATCCGCATCCCGGCGTCGTGGAACGGCCTGTTCGGCCTGAAGCCCACGCGCGACCTCGTGCCGACCGACCCGGCCGTGGCCCCCTGGCGCGGGTTGACGTCGTACGGGGTGCTGACGCGGACGGTCGCCGACACCGCGCTGGGCCTGGAGGTGATGAGCGGCACGTCGCTCGTCAGCGCAGCGCGCCAGCCGGTGCGCCCGCTGCGGATCGCGCTGTCGGTGGGCGCGCCGCTGCCCGTCCCCATGCCGGTCGATCCTGCGTGGCGCTACGCGGCGCAGTCCACGGGAGAGCTGCTGGAGAGCCTCGGACACGCCGTCGAGGAGCGCGAGGTGCGCGTCGGGCCGAAGACCGTCGCCGCGGTGATGGCGCGCTACCTGACGGGCGTCGCCGACGACGCCGAGGCCATGGCGTTCCCCGACCGGCTGGAGCGCCGCACGCGCGGGATGGCGCGGCTCGGCGCCGGCGCCCGGCGGGTGCTGCCGCGCATCGAGCGCTGGGACGCCGACGTCATGGCGGAGTGCAGCGCGGTGTTCGAGGACTTCGACGTGCTGCTGACTCCCGCGCTCGCGCAGCCGCCCCAGGAGGTCGGCACGTGGGAGGGCATGGGCGCGCTGCGCACCCTCGAGGCCGCCACGCGGCGCGTGCCGTTCTCCCCGATGTGGAACGTGGCCGGGTTCCCGGCCGCGTCGGTCCCCGCCGGGCTCGACGGCGACGATCTGCCGCGCGCGGTCCAGCTCGTCGCGCCTGCCGGGCAGGACGCGCTGCTGCTCGCCCTGTCCGCCCAGATCGAAGAGGCGCGGCCGTGGGCCGCCGCGCTGCCGCCGGTCCGATGAGCCCGCGTCCCGTCGCCCTGCGCGTGATCGCGTCCGAGGCCGCCCGCGCCGCGGGAGATGTGCTGCGCGAGCGCTTCGTCATGCGGGGCGAGCTCGTGGTCCGGACGAAGTCGTCGTCGACCGACATGGTCTCCGAAGCCGACGAGGCCGCGGAGGCGGAGATCCGTCGCGTCCTCGGCGCTCGCCGCCCCGACGATGCCATTCTCGGCGAGGAGGGCGGGCGCACCGGCGACGGCGAGCTGGAGTGGGTCGTCGACCCGCTCGACGGCACGACGAACTTCCTCTACGGGATCCCCGCGTGGTGCGTGAGCGTCGCGGTCCGTGACGCCGATGGCTGGCTCGCTGGCATCGTCTTCGACCCGATCCGCGACGAGGTCTTCGCCGCCGAGCGCGGCGGCGCGGCGACGCTGAACGGCACGCCGCTGGTGCGCTCCGACGATCCGGAGCTGGCGTCGTCGCTGATCGGCACGGGCTTTTCCTACGACGCCTCGACGCGCGAGCGCCAGGCCGCGGTCGTCGCGACGCTGCTGCCGCGCGCGCGGGACGTGCGCCGGGTGGGCGCGGCGGCGTTGGACCTCGCGTGGACGGCCGCGGGCCGGTTGGACGGCTACTACGAGCGCGGCGTGAAGGTGTGGGACATCGCGGCGGGCTCGCTCATCTGCGAGCGCGCCGGGCTGGACGTCCGCACGCTGGACGCCCGGGGCGACCTGCCCGACGGGCTCCTGGCCGCGCCGGCCGGGCTGGCCGACGCGCTGGCGTCGATCGTGGCCTGAGGGTGCGCCGCGGCCGCCGCTTGGGCGCTGTGTCGCGAAGGTCAGGCTCCGCGACACGTTTGCGCCACAGCGACGTCAGCCGCCGTGCACCGAGACGTGCTCGGGCGCGATCCGGAACCGCACGCGCTGCTCACCGGGCTGGCGGAACGGGTACTCGTCCTGGCCGAGGTACTTCTTCGCGAGCTGGTTGATGTGCTCGTCGGCGGTCTCGTGATCCTCACCCGCGAGCCGCCCGCGGATCATCGCGTAGCGGTAAGGGTTCTCCTTGTCGGCGACCAGCAGCGTGATGCGCCCGTCGCGGCGAAGGTTGTTCGGCCACGCGCGACCTTCGGCACTGTTGAGGTGCACCTCGTCGCCCTCGACGTCGACCCACACCAGCGCGGCGTGCGGCGAGCCGTCCTTGCGGATGGTGGACACGTGCGCGAAGTTCGGGGCTTCCAGCAGCTCGGTGGCCTGCGGGTCCATGGCGGTGCGCTCCTCCGGGAGTGATGAATGGATCTCCTGGCGAGAGTACGCCCTAGGTCTTCGGACCGATGAACCTGTCGAGCTTGGC
>SYBY01000242.1 GCA_005788585.1 Actinomycetota bacterium
AGGCGTCGAAGAGGGTGTCGATGCGCGCCTGCAGCGCAGCCAGGTCGGTCGTGGTGCTCATGGCCCCAACTTCGCAGATCGCGCGTCGAGACGGCGGGCCGCCTCCTGGCACGCTTCGAGCGTCGGCACGAGGGCCACGCGGACGTGCCCGGCCCCGGGTGCGCCGAGGTACGAACCGGGCGCCACGACGAGGTCGAGCTCGTCGAGCAGCGCCATCGCGTACGCCTCGTCGTCGCCTCCGGGAACGGCCAGCCAGCAGAAGAACGTCGCGTCGCCGCCGACGAGGCGCAGCCCCGCACGCTCGAGCGCCGGGAGGACGGCGTCGCGCTTGGCGCGGTAGCGGGCACGGGTCTGTTCGACGTGGGCCTCGTCGCGCCAGGCCAGCGCGGCCGCGCGCTGCACGAAGGTCTGGGGTGCGACGCCGACCGACGGGCGGTGGCGCTTCAGCGCCGCGATGAGCTCGGAGTCGCCGGCGAGGAAGCCGGAGCGGTACCCCGGCATCGACGAGCGCTTGGACAGGGTGTTGCACACCAGGACGTTCGTGCGGTCGGCCAGCTGGAGGGCGGACACCGGCGGGTCGCCGTCGAACCAGAGCTCGCTGTACGCCTCGTCGCTGGCGAGTACCGCGCCGTGCGCGCGGCAGCGGGCGGCGGCGTCCTCGAGGAACGCGAGCGGCACGGTCGCGCCGGTCGGGTTGTTCGGGTAGTTCAGCCAGAGGAGCGCCAGGCGGTCCCAGTCGATCGCGTCGAGGTCGGGCAGCCAGTCACGCTCGGCGGTGAGCTCGAGCTCGACGTACTGCGCGCCGGCGAACGCCGCGCCGCGGGCGGGGACCGGGTAGCCGGGCGTGGTGCAGGCGACGAGATCGCGCCCGCCGTTGCGGTCGACGAGCACGGTCGCCAGGCCGAAGACGGCTTCCTTCGACCCGTACGTCGGGATGATCTCGGTCGCCGGGTCGAGGCGCGCGTCGAACCGCCGGTGCGCCCACTGCGCGATGGCCTCGCGCAGCTCGGGCAGGCCCTCGGCCGTCGGGTAGGTCGAGACGCGCTCGGCTTGCACCGCGCGGACCAGCTCGGCCACGATGAAGGCCGGCGTCTCCTCGCGCGGTTCGCCGATCCCGAAGTCGATGAGGTGCGCGCCGCGCTGCTGCGCCGCGGCCTTGGCCTGCGTGAGGCGGACGAACGGGTAGGTGCCGAACGCGTCGAGGATCGGGTTGCGTGGCGCGGGGCTCATGCGGCCGGCTCCATGGCGAAGGCGCGCAGGACGTCGTAGGACCGGCGCAGCGCGGCGTCGGTGACGTGCTCGTCGCGGCGGTGGGCCTGCTGGGGATCACCGGGTCCGAAGTTCACGGCCGGCATCCCGAACGCGGCGAACTCGGCGATCGGCGTCCAGGCCTGCTTGGCGTGCACGGCGAGGTCGCCGCGGGCCTGGAGCGCACGCACGAGTGGGTGGTCGAGGACGACCGGCGCCGACGGCGCGTTCGAGACGATCTCCAGCGACCCGTGCGGCTCGCACCACGCGCGCAGCCGCGCCTCGGCGTCGTCGGCCGGGAGTCCCGGGGGATAGCGGTAGTTGACGTGGGCGGTGGTGATGTCGGGCACGACGTTGTCCGCGATCCCGCCGGCCACCCGCGTGACCGACACGGCCTCCGTGAAGACGAGCCCGTCGTGCTCGTGCTCGACGTACGGCAGGTCGGCCAGCGCGGCGATCCCGCGGGCGGCACGGTGGATCGCGTTGTCGGCTGTCCACGGCCGCCCCGAGTGGCCGCTGCGGCCGTGAAACGACCACGTCGCGTTGAGGTTGCCGAGGCAGCCGGCGTGCAGCGTGTTGTCCGTCGGCTCCATCATCAGCACGAGGTCGGCGCTCAGCAGGTCGGGCTCGCGACCGAGCAGCGGTGTGAGCGCGCTCTCGGCGACGGGGAGCTCCTCTCGACCGAAGAACAGGTACCCGAGGTCGACGCCGGTCGCGGCGGCGTCGAGGTCGAGCGCGAGCTCGATCATCACCGCGAGCGCGGCCTTCATGTCGCTCGCGCCGAGACCGTGGACCACGCCGTCCTGATGGCGTCCCGGCCGGTTGCCCTGGGTCGGGACCGTGTCGAAGTGCCCCGCGAGGATCACCAGCGGACGGCCGGTCTCGCGCGGCCCCGCGATGGCTCCGGCGAGCACGCACGTGTCACCCGCGTCCCGGGCCGGGACTCCGGCCTGCTCCAGGACCCCGAGGACGTGCGCGGCGAGTGCCGCCTCGTCGCGCGACTCGGACGGAACGTCGACCAGCTCGAGCGTTCTGGCGGCCAGGCGCCCGGTCACATCGTCGTGCATGCCGGGCAGCCTAACCTCGGCGCCATGCGGTACTGCGGCATCGACGTCTCGGCCAAGTCCGGCAACCAGCAGCTCTGCACCCTGACCGAGCGGCGGGGCCAGGACGGCACCGAGCTGGTCGCGACCTTCTACGACACGGGCACGGTCGCCGAGGTCGCCCGGACGGTGCTGGGGTTCGGCGGAGAGGCCGTCGTGGCGATCGATGCGCCGTCGGGTCATCGGCTCGACCTGCTCGCGCCGGGGCAGCCGCTGCGTGACGTCCTGGCGCTGCCGGAGGGCCGGTTCGAGCGTCACCGGGTCTGCGACGCGCTGCTCTTCCGACGCCGGCTGCCGCTTTACCCGGTGCCCAGCGCGGCGCAGGCGCTGTCGACGTGGGAGGCGTGGATCGGGGTCGGCTTCGAGCTGTTCGGCGCGCTCGACGGCCTGGGGGTCTACCGGCCGCCGGCCAAGGGTCGGCACCAGGGGCCGGTGGGAGCGGGGGCGATCGCGCACGGCCGGTTGTGCGAGACGTACCCCGATGCGGTCTTCTGCTCGCTGCTGGGCCACCGCCCGCGGCCCAAGCGCACGCCGTGGGGCCTGCAGGAGCGGATCGCCGCGCTGAAGATGCGCGGCGTGATCGACGAGGACGGCGGGCTGTGGCACCGGACGCTCGACGAGCTCGATGCGTGCGCGGCCGCCTACGCCGCCTACGCGCTCGCGTCGGGGGAGGGCTCGTGGGTCGGAGATCCGGAGGAGGGAGTGATCGTCCTACCGGTCCCGGAACTGCTCGACCGGTACGACCCGCTGCCCCCGCCGACCCGGGTCCCGCTGGTCTAGATGCGCGCGTGTGGCTGAAGGTGCCACAATGAGCCAACGCACGATCGTCGGCAGGGTCCTTCGCCCGGCGGCGTGCGCCTCTCGTCATGTCTTCAGACGACCAGACTCCAGACACCGCACCCGAGCCCCCCGCTGCTCCCGCCGCCCCTGAGGCGACGCCCGAGCCCGTGGCCGACACGCCGCCTCAGGCGCAGGAGCCCGCGCCCGCGGCTCCCGCCGAGCCGGTGGCCGAGGCCGCGCCCGTGGCAGAGCCGGAGCCGGTCGCCGCACCCGAGGCTCCTGCTGCCGAGGAACCTGCCGCCGAGGCGCCCGTGAACGCTGCCGAGACGCCGGCCCCCGCCGCGGAGGCGGCGCCCGACGCCGCCGCAGCCGAGGGTGAGACGCCGGTTCCCGTGTCCGCCGAGGGCGAGCCGGCCGCGCCCGCCGAGGACGCCGCCGCCACCCCCGCCGCCGCCGAGGGCGAGACGAAGAAGCTGTCGGTCAGCCAGATCAAGCGCCTGCAGAGCGGCCACGGGCCGAAGCGCCGGCGCAAGCCGAGCGCCGCCCAGCGCCACCGTGGTGTGTTCTTCGCGCGGCTGAACGAACTGCGTCGTGCCGAGCGCGGGGGGCCCACCGCGGCCGATCCCGCCGAGGCACAGTCCGAAGGCGCTGAGTCCGAGACGCCTGTCGCCGCCGAGACGCCGGAGGCCGCCGCGCCGCCCGAGGCCGTCGAGACGCCCGTGGCGGAGACTGCCGAGACGCCCGCGGTCGAGACCGCAGAGCCGGCTCCCGAGGCGGAGGCGCCCGCACCGGTCGCCGAGGACGCTCCAGCAGACCCGGCACCGGAGGTCGCCGCGGAAGAGCCCGTCGCTGAGGCACCCGCCGCTGCGGCCGAAGTCGACGCGCCCGCCGAGCCTTCTCAGGCTGCCGACGAGTCCCAGCCCGCCGATCAGGCGCCGCGCCCGCCGCGCGCCGGTCGCACCCCGCCGCCGCCGCTCGAGGGCGTCGCGGTCGCGCGGGTCCAGGCGGCCATCACCCGGGTCGGCGGCCCGGACACCATCAAGGAAGCACTGGCGCCGCAGCAGGACGCCAACGGCCAGCCGCTGAAATGGGCGGCCGTGTGTGCCGAGAAGTCGATCGGCCTCAAGCCCGGCGATCCCGTCTTCCAGGCGTGGCTGCGCCTCGCCGCCACACCCGTCCGCGAGGTCAAGGGGCAGCTGCGCGCCCTGACCGGCGAGGACGAGCGTGACCGCGGACGTGGCCGCGGAGGCCGCGGCGGTGGCCGTCGCGACAGTCGCGGCGGTGGAGGTGGCGGCGGAGGACGCCGTGAGGGTGGACGCGAAGGCGGACGCGGTCCCGGCCGCGGACCGCGCAGCGATCGCCCCGCCAGCGCCGCCGAGCTGCAGGCGATGGGCCGGGACGGCTCGCTGTCGTCGAAGGTGCGCATCGTCGTCGACAAGGACGAGGAGCGCCGCGAGCGCGAGAAGGCCCGCAAGGCCGCCAAGGAGGCCAAGCGCCAGGCTGAGCGCGACCGCCTCTCCCGCCTCGGCTACTGATCGCCCGAGGGTTCGGGC
>SYBY01000243.1 GCA_005788585.1 Actinomycetota bacterium
ACGGGCGCACGGCGTACGATCCGCCGTGATGCCCTCTGACACCGTGCTCCTCATCGCCTACGACGGGTCCGACACGTCCCGTCACGCCCTGGACCGCGCGGGGACGCTGTTCCCCGGCGCGCGGGCGGTCATCGCCACCGTCTGGGAGCCGACGCCCGTGCTGTCGGCGCCCGGCGCGCTCGGCACGATCGACCCGCTGGACATCGAGAGTCAGGAGCGCGTGGACAAGGCCGTGAGCGCCAGCGCGCAGCGCACGTCCGACGAGGGCGTGGAAGCTGCCCGTGCCGCCGGGCTCGTCGCCGAGGGGCGTGTCACCGAGGACGCCCCGACGTGGCACGGCATCGTGGCGCTGGCCGACGAGGTCGACGCGTCGGTGGTCGTCGTCGGCTCCCGCGGGCACGGGGGACTGCGCAGCGCGCTGCTGGGCTCGGTGTCGCAGGGCGTGGTCCATCACGCGCATCGCCCGGTCCTCGTCATCCGCGACGACGAGCACGCGCCGCCCAAGCGCTGACCTCCCGGTGCGGTTCGTCTCAAGCGCCGCCGAGGACTAAGGTCGTCGGCATGGCTTGGAACGTCGTCATCGCCGGCGGCGGCTTCGGCGGGCTGCAGACCGCCCATCGCCTCTGCCGCCTGCTCCCCCCGCAGAGCGCCCGCATCACCCTCGTCAACGAGACGAACTTCATGCTCTACACGCCGCTGCTCCCGGGCGCGGCGGCGGGCACGCTGGAACCGCGTCATGTCGGGGTGCCGCTGCGCGAGCAGTTGTCCGATCAGGTGCACCTGCGCGTCGGGCGCGTGCTCGGCGCCGATCCCGCGCGGCGCAGCGTGTCGGTGCGGTCGCTGCACGGCGACGTCAACGAGCTGCGCTACGACCACCTCGTCATCGCGCTCGGGTCGGTCAGCCGGACGCTGCCGGTGCCCGGGCTGGCCGAGCACGCCATCGGCCTGAAGTCGCTGCCCGAGGCCATCCAGCTGCGCAACCGGTTGCTGCAGAGCTTCGAGATCGCCGAGACGATCGACGACGCCGCCGAGCGCGCGTCCTACCTGACCTACGTCTTCGTGGGCGCGGGGTACGCGGGCCTCGAGGGCCTCGCCGAGCTCCAGGACTTCGCGACCGACGTCATCGAGCACTACCCGCGCTGCCGGGTCAGCGGCATGCGGTGGATGCTCGTCGACGCGGCCGACCGGGTGATGCCGGAGATCAAGCCGCAGCTCGCCGCGTTCGCCACGCGTGAGCTCCAGGGCCGCGGGATCGAGATCCGGACGTCGACGACGCTGCAGGAGGTCACGGAGACCCACGCGGTGCTGTCCGACGGCGAGATCGTCCCGACGCGCTGCGTGGTCTGGACCGCGGGCGTGCGGCCGCACCCGGTCGTCGCGCGCCTCGGCCTCCCGCTCGACGAGCGCGGCCGGATCCCGACCGACAAGTTCCTGCAGGTCGACGGCCACGACAGCATCTGGGCGATCGGTGACGCAGCCGCGGTGCCCGACCCCGCGCAGGGGCGGAAGGTCGCGGCCCCGCCGACGGCGCAGCACGCGACGCGCGAGGGCAAGGTCGTCGCGCAGAACATCGCGGCGGCGATGGGCGTCGGCAAGCCGCGCCCGTTCCGCTACCGGACCCTCGGCGTGTTCGTCGACATGGGGCGGGGCAAGGCCGTCGCCTCCACGCTGGGCCTGCGCTGGCGCGGCACGCCCGCGTGGTGGCTGGCGCGGACGTACCACCTCGCGCTCATGCCGGGCTGGGGCCGCCGGGCGCGGCTGCTGTTCGACTGGAACGTGGGCCTGCTGTTCGGCCGCGACACCGCGGAGCTGGGCCAGCTGGGCCACGCGGAGGGCCTGCCGCCGGCCCCGGCGCCGGCCCCCGTCCCCGCCCCGGACGCGCCGAGCGGCAGATCCACGTCGCCATAGCGACGTCGATCTGCCGGTCACCGCGACGAGGGCGGCTCAGTTGCCGCCGAGGTAGCGCGCGAGCAGCAGCGGGTCGGCCACGCGGGCGTCGCCCTCGTGCGGGGTCGAGAAGCGCCACGTGCGCTCCACCACGTCGCTGAACTGCGGCTCGAGGAGGCGCTTCGCCGCAGGGAACAGCTCGGTGAGCACCGTGCGTGCGGCGGCCGGGTTGCGGGCCGTCGCCAGGACCTCCTGCACCCGCGCCCAGTCCTGCTCGGCCGACGCCGAGCCGGCGTCGAAGCGGTCCGCGCGGTTGCCGGTCAGCGCATCGGCGATCGACGGCAGCCGCCCGTGGACGTCGGGCTCGCACACCCGCAGCGCCTCGAGCGCCAGCAGGTCCTCGACGGCGATCTCGTCGCCGAGCAGCCACACCGCGCCGGTGGCGGCGTTGATCCACCGGCGGCCCTGGCGCAGCGACGTCAGCAGCGCGCCGACCCCGGGCGTGATGAGCTCGTCGGCGTCGAGGATCTCGTCGTCGAGATCGGTGATCGCGCGCATCGCCGCGCGCAGCTCGGTCAGCGTCAGGTCGAGCAGGCGGTCGCCGGGCGCGGCGGCCAGGTGGTGCTCGATCTGGACGATCTTCTCCATGTAGCCGCGGCCCACGTTCGCGTCGTCGCCGGCACGCAGGATGGCCTCCACGCGCTCGCGGCTGAACGCCAGGACGTAGGTGATCCGCGGCAGGTCGCCGATGAGCTTGACCAGGCGGATGACCGCACGCAGCTGCTCGGGCTCCAGGCGATCGACGTCGTCGATGAAGACGACGAACCGGCCCGGGTAGGGGCGCAGGTGGCGCGCGAGGCGGTCGCGCGGCGACTCGGTCACCCGCGCGCCGGCCTGCGAGGAGAGCGCGACCTGCTGCGCCGCCGCGGCGACGCCGCGCGGCTGGCCGTCGCCGAACGCGGCGGGGTCGGACAGGCTCGCCGCGTAGTCGGTGACGGCGCCGACGACGCTCTCCGGTGCGCCCAGGCGCGTGAACTCCGAGGCGAGCGTCTGGAGGAACCGTGCGGGGAGCAGGTCGCCTCCCGAGCTGAGCCACGGGTTGAACCGGATCGCCAGCGCGTGCTCGTGCGTGCGCAGCGACTCCTCGACCAGGTTGAGGACCGAGGTCTTGCCCACACCCCACGGGCCCGTGAGCGCGATGACGAGCCCCGCGTCCGGTGCGGGGCTCACCGCCTGCAGCGCGATCAGATCGGCAAGGCGGGCCCGGCCGAGCAGGTCCTGGCCGTGGGTGCGGATGGGCTCGTCAGAGGCGACGGGCGCGAGACCAGTCCGTGTCTCGATGGACGCCATGCCGATGAGCATATGCATTGGTCCGGTTTTCCGCTAGTCGTCCGGCACGTGGGTTCCGGCGCGCGCCCTATGCTTGCCCTGGTGACGCTGGCCGACACGGTGAAGCAGGATCTGACCTCCGCGATGAAGGCGGGGGACTCCGAGCGCGTCGGCACGCTGCGCCTGGTGCTCTCCGAGCTGCAGAAGGCGGCGAAGGACGGCAACGACGACGAGCAGGCGGTCATGCGCCGCGAACGCAAGCGCCGCCTCGAAGCGGCCGAGGCGTTCCGCAAGGGCGACCGGCCGGAGCTCGCCGAGGCCGAGGAGTCCGAAGCCGAGATCATCGCGGCGTACCTGCCCGCGGAGATGGCCGACGACGAGCTGCGCGCCATCGTCGAGGCGGCGGTCGCCGAGACGGGGGCGAGCAGCCCGAAGGACATGGGCCAGGTCATGAAGGCCGCCATGCCCAAGGTCGGAGGCCGTGCCGACGGCAAGCGGGTGAGTGCGATCGTGAAGGAGGTGCTGGGTGCGTAGTCAGATCGAGGTGTCGAATGAGGTCGCGTCCAGCCTGGCGGGCAGTGGCGACGCCGTGCTGCGCGC
>SYBY01000244.1 GCA_005788585.1 Actinomycetota bacterium
CGCATCGCGCCCGACCCTACGCGACCCGCATAGGCTGGAGGGATGGCGAAGAAGGGCAAGCGCAAGGCCGAACCCGGCGACGTGGCGACGAACCGACAGGCGTCGTTCCGCTACGAGCTGGTCGATCGCCTCGAATGCGGCATCCAGCTCCAGGGCACCGAGGTCAAGGCGCTGCGGACCGTGGGGGCGCAGCTGAAGGACGGCTACGTCGCGATCCGCAACGGTGAGCTGTGGCTGCACAACGTCCACATCCCGCCCTATCCGCCGGCCGCCCGCGAGAACCACGACCCCGATCGCGACCGCAAGCTGCTGGCCAGCCGCAGGGACATCGAGAAGCTCGTCGGCCGCGTGTCGGAGAAGGGCTGGACGCTCGTGCCGACGCGGATCTACTTCAAGGGGCCGTGGGCGAAGATCGAGATCGCGCTCGGACGCGGCAAGGACCTCTACGACAAGCGCGAGACGATCAAGGAACGCGAGAGCAAGCGCGAGATGCAGCGGGCTGTGCGCGAGGCCATGCGGTAAGGGCTGGGCCGGCGGTCGTCTCGACGCCGGCCCAGCGAGGTGCTCATCCGAGGATGTAGACCTTCTTGGCCCTGATCGTGGCGACCGGCTCGCCGTCTTCGTCCTTCTCCCACTTGGCCTCTCGGAGCAGCTTGCCCTGGACGCGCACCTCTTCCGCATCCTCGAGCGCGCTCTTCGAGACGCGCTTGCCGTCCTCGTCGATGACGCGGGCCTTGCCGACCAGCACGATGGCGTCCTCATCGACGAGCTCGTCGTCCTGGTCGCGGAACTTCTTCGGCAGGTTCAGCACCTTGCCGATCGTCATGCTGAGCTTGCCGCTCTCGTAGCCGTCGGCCTCACCGACGAACTTCCACACGCGCGAGAGGAACGAAGGGGCAAAGTCGTCGCCGCCCCCTTGCGGGCCTGACCCGGGAGCGCCGGGACCGCCGGGCTTGCCGGGGCCACCGGGCTGACCGGGACCGCCGGGCTGACCGGGGCCGCCGGGCGGGGGCCGGTCGCCCTGCGGCTTGGCGTCGCACGGCATCGGGGCGAACTCGACGATGGCCGGCGGCACCGCCGCGGGGTCGACCTTGGCGCCGACCATCTGGCCGGGGGCAAGGGCGGACATGTCCACGCCGGGCGCGACGTTGAACATGGCGGGCTGTCCGGCCTTCTCGGGCGCGACGCAGTGCAGCACCGCGTTCACGACGCGGGTGTTCTGATCGACGGCGCGAATCTCGAGGCCGACGACGGGCGTCCCGCCCTCGGCGGCAGCCATGGCGGGCAGTGCGAGCAGAGCCGTCGTCGCGACCAGAAATTGGGCGACGAGCCGGCGAGCCGCGTGAGTGCGTCCTTGCTTCACGGTGGTCTCCTTGACGGCGGGGTGGGGCAGACTGTCTCGCCATCGGGTGTCTGCGTCTGGACCTTGAGCGTGAGACGCCAGGATGGACCACGCGCGGAGGGAAGGCCTGACCGAGCTGCGTTCGAGGCAGCGCGCGCGGACGGAGCAGAGGGGTTCGCCGTCGTCTACGCCCCGACGGCCTCCGGCCGCGCCTCACGCGCCGCCGCCTCGGCCTGTTCGAGCTGCGCCTCGACGAGGTCGAGCCCGCTGTCCCAGAAGCCCGGATCGGCGAGGTCGATGCCGACGATCTCGCCGAGCTCCTGGGGCGACTTCGACCCGCCCGAGGCCAGCAGCTCCAGGTACGCCGGCACGAACGCGTCGCCGCCCTCGGTGTAGCGCTGGTAGATCGACATCGCCAGCAGCTGCCCGTACGCGTAGGCGTACACGTACCCGGGCGTGTTGATGAAGTGCGGCACGTAGGACCACCACGTCTTGTAGCCCTCGGTGATCTCGACGCTGTCGCCGAGCATCTCCTCCTGGGACTGCGCCCACAGGCCGCACAGGTCGTCGACGCTGAGCTCGCCCTGCTCGCGCCGGGCGGTGTGCGCGAGGTGCTCGTAGTGATTCATCGCGCACTGGCGGAACACGGTCGCGATGGAGCCTTCGATCGACTCGGCGAGCAGCGACAGCCGCGCCTCGGGCTCCGGCGTGCGGTCCAGCAGCCGCCCGAAGACGAGCGTCTCGCCGAACACGGAGGCCGTCTCGGCGAGCGTCAGCGGCGTGTGCTGCTCGAAGACGCCGCGCGGGCGCGCCAGCGCGGCGTGCACCCCGTGGCCGAGCTCGTGGGCGAGGGTCAGCACGTCACGGCGCCGCGACGTGTAGTTCAGCATCACGTACGGGTGGGCGCTGGGAACGGTGTACGCGCAGAACGCGCCGCCGCGCTTGCCCGGACGCACCGGCGCGTCGATGTACCCGCCGGTGAAGAACGACTCGGCGGTCTCGCCCAGCGACGGCGCGAACGAGCGGTAGGCGTCGAGGACGATCTCCTTCGCCTCGTCCCACGGGATGTTCTCGTCATCCGCGGCGACCACCGCGGCCATGCGGTCGTAGTCCTTGATGCGGTCGACACCGAGCAGCTTGCCCTTCAGCCGGTACCAGCGCTGCGCCAGCTCGTAGCGGTTGCGCACGGCGTCGAGCAGCGCCTGGACCGACTCGTCGCTGGCCTCGTTGGCGAGGTTGCGGCTGGCGATCCACGACGGGTAGTTGCGCAGCCGGTCGTCCGTGGCCTTGTCGGCCATGAGCGTGTTGTAGATGAAGGCACGGGTCCGCAGGCCGGGCTCCAGTGTCTTCGTCACGGCCTCGGCGGTCGTGCGGCGCACCTCGGCGTCCGGGGACATGAGACGGGAGAGCGCGACGTCGAGGGCGACGGGCTCGTCCTCGCCGGGAAGCGGCACGGTGAGCGCGGAGACCTGCTCGCCGAAGAGCCGTGCCCACGCGCTGGAGCCGGTGACGCCCTTCTCGGTGAGGATCTTCTCCTCGGGCTCGGTGAGCAGGTGCGGGCGGTAGCGCCGCGCGGCCTTGAGGTGATGACGCGCCCGCTCCACCCCGGGGGCGGCCAGCAGCACGTCGGCGCGGTCGTCGTCCAGCTCGGCCCACTCGAGCTCGAAGAACAGGAGCTTGGTCTCGATCTGCGCGCCCTGCTCCTGGACCTTCTGCAGCAGCGCCCCGTTGGCCGGGTCGCTCGGGTCCGTGCTGAAGCGCAGCATCGCGTAGTTGCCGGCGCGCCCGATCTTGTCGCTCAGCTCTTCCATCGCGCCGACCGCGGCGGCCAGCCCGGCGCCGTCGAGGTCGGCGACCTTGCCCGCGTACTGGGCGGCGAACGTCTCGGCCGCCTCAGCGGCCTCGGCGAGGAGGCGCAGCGCACCGGCTTCGCCCTCCCCGTAGACCAGCGGCTCGAGATCCCAGGCGACGTCGGCGGCTTCAGGCATGGCCCGAGGATACGAAAGGTGTGACGTGGCCCACGGAGGGAACCGCAACAACGAGACCGGGCACGCGTTGGGACAGGAGAGGACGGCACCGCTCGCCGCTCTCGCTGTCCCTGACTCCGACGCCGGGAGGCTTCCTCCGTGCGCCGCGCCCCGCTCTGCCTGTCCCTGCTCGCCGCACTCGTGGCGACGCTCGTCCTGCCCACCGCCGCCTCCGCGCGCTCGACCCAGTCGACGCTGTTCGAGGCGCCACGGGAACTGCTCGGCAACGACGCCGCGCTGCGCGCGTCCACGGCACAGGAGGTCAAGGGTCTCGGGGCCGACTGGGTGCGGATCATCCTGTATTGGAAGGACGCGGCGCCTGACCCCGACGGCAGGTCCGTCCCCGCGTTCGACGAGCGCACCCCGGCCGGGTACCCGGGGCTGGCCCGCTACGACGCCGCGATCGCAGCCGCGCGCGACGCCGGTCTTCGCGTCCTCGTGACCGTCACCGGGCCGGTGCCGCGCTGGGCCACGGCGACCAAGCGCGACCAGCGCACCCGTCCCAGCGCGACGCGGTTCGGCCGCTTCACCGAGATGCTCGCCCGCCACTACGGCACACAGGTCAGCGCCTGGTCGGTCTGGAACGAGCCGAACCACCCGCAGTTCCTGCTGCCCCAGTTCACGAAGAAGGGCAAGAGCCGCGAGTACACCGCCGCGAAGCTCTATCGCCAGCTCTTCCAGAAGGGCGAGGCGGGCCTGTCGAAGGGCGGCAGCCGCGCGCCCGTGCTGTTCGGCGAGACCGCGCCGCGCGGCACGAGCACCGCTGTCGCGCCGCTGGCGTTCATGCGGACGGCCCTCTGCCTGAACTCGAAGTACAAGAAGCGCAGCGGCTGCGGCCGGTTGAAGGCCGACGGCTTCGCGCACCACGCGTACACCACGCGCGGCGGCCCGTTCTTCACCCCGCCCGCGAAGGACGACGTGACCATCGGCGTGCTGTCGCGCCTGAACAGTGCGATCGCGAAGGCCGAGAAGGCCAAGGCGCTGCCGCGCGGCACCGACATCTGGCTGACCGAGTTCGGCATCCAGTCGTGGCCCGACAAGCGGCTGGGCGTCAGCCCGCAGCAGCAGGCCGAGTACCGCTCGATCTCCGAGCAGATCGCGTACCGCAACGGCCGCGTGCGGACGTTCAGCCAGTACCTCATGCGCGACGATGACCCGCGTCCCGGCGGCGGGACCCAGCGCTACAGCGGCTTTGAGTCCGGACTGCGGGGCCATGCGGGTGAGCTCAAGCCGTCGTACGAGGGCTTCCGCCTGCCGCTCGTCGCGACGCGCAGTTCGAAGTCGACCACGCTGTGGGGCATCGTCCGTCCCACCTCGCGCGGGACCACGGTGACCATCGACTACCGCAACGGGAGCACGGGGTCGTGGCGCCGGCTGAAGACCGACCGCACGAGCACGCGCGGCGTGTGGAGCACGCGGACGAGCGCGAACGCCAAGCGCCAGTACCGCGTGCGCTGGTCCAACGCCGACGGGACGACGTTCACCGGGCCGCCGACGCGGTCGTACCGCGCGCCGTAACGCTCAGCGGCGCGGGCGCAGCGAGAACGTGAGGCGGCGCACTGGCGCCGCCTCCAGCGCCGCGTGCAGCGACGGCTCGTCGGCGTAGGTGTGCGCGTCGAGGAGCCGCCCCTCGGCGTGGACGGTGACGGTGTTCGCGACGAACGGCCACGGATCGAGGGCGCAGCCGCCGCCGAGGTCGTCGTCGGTCAGGCGCAGCTCCGTCGCGCCGCCGCCGGCGGTCGGGACGTCGCGCTGCGTGTAGGGCGCCCAGTCCAGGCACAGCGCGAGCGAGAGGGCGTCCCAGGCCCAGAGGAGTCGCTGGTTGCGATCGACCTCCGCCTCGTCGCGGCCGAGCGCCGCCCGGAGGCGCTCCTGCAGGTCGCGCTGCTCGCTGAGGAACGCCCGGACGTCGTCGCCGTCGGCGGGTGGCAGCGCGTCGAGGTCGCGGAAGCGCTGCAGGGCGGTGCCGTGCATCGAGCACAGCAGCGCCGCGTAGGTGCTCTGCGTCAGCAGCTTGTGCGGGGCGGCGCGCCAGAGGCCGAGGTGCGTCGCGACGGGCAGGTGCATGAAGTCCCGCGGGCGGCCGGTCTCCTCGTCGAGCGCGGGGCGCAGGTCCCACTCGGCCATGCCGACGTCGTGCTGCTCGGCGGCCAGACAGACCTCCTCGCGGGGGACGACGGCGCCGAACTCGGCGTTGCCCCACACGCGGGCGAGCTGTCCGGAGATCCAGGCGTGCGACGCCTGGCCGATGGCGAGGAGTCCTTCGTCGGTCGGGCGCAGGAGCATGGCGCGCAGTCTCGCCGCTGCGCCCGACCGATGTGGCGGTTCAGCCCGGCGGAACGGGTTCGCGACGGCGCAGGACGCGCGCGAGGCCGAGGCCGACGAGGAAGACGCCGAGGGTGCCGGCCAACCCCGCGACCGCCGTGGCGACCTTCTCGTCCGTCACCCCCGGGAACGCGTAGCCCGGGACCGGCGCGTCCTCCTGGAGGGCGTGCAGGGTGCCGGTCTCGGCGAAGCCCTGGTCCTGCGCGACGCGCTCGAGCCCGTCGGGGTGCGGGGAGGCGAACGGCGAGACCGCCACGCCGAGTCCGACCGCCAGCGCGAGGAGCAGTCCGATGAAGATCCCGAGCCTCATGCCGCCGCTCCCAGCCCGCGGCGCCCGACGAG
Source organism: Actinomycetota bacterium (assembly GCA_005788585.1). The sequence continues at coordinate 6,037 of SYBY01000244.1, forward strand.
GTCGGGCCGCGCCGCGAGGACGGCCGCGACGACCGCCACCGTGATCGCGGCTTCGCCGACTCCGATGAGCGCGTGGACGCCGAGCATCGACGGCAGGACCGTGGTCAGCCCGATGGTGCCCGAGAGCGCGAGTTCGACGGACGTCGCGGTGGCCGCGGCCATGACGGACACCCACGACGCGACCGCCGCGATGCCGAGCAGCCCGGCCGTGCGCTCGCGCAGCGCGTCCGCGCCGTCGAGCAGCGCCTGGGTGACGAGGGCGCCGAGCACCGCCATGTTCAGCACGTTCGCCCCGAGGACCGCGATCCCGCCGTCGGCGAACGCCACGGCTTGCACCCCGAGCACGAGCGAGACGACGATCATGCCGAGCCACGGCCCGAGCAGCACGGTCGCGAGGGCGGCGCCGAGGAGGTGGCCGCTCGTCCCGCCGAGGATCGGGAAGTTGACCATCTGCAGCGCGAACACCAGCGCGGCGGTGGCGCCGAGCAGCGGCACGCGCCGCTCGTCGAGCTCGTCACGCGCGCGGTACGCCGCGTAGCCGATGGCGCCGGCGGCCGCGACGCTCGTCGCGGCGCAGACCTCCGTGCTAAGGAATCCGTCAGGGATGTGCATGGTGAGGTGCTCCGGGTCCTGGGGTGGTCGTGCACGCCGGGCAGAGGCCGGCGAGCGGGAAGTGGCTGAACCGCGCCTCCCAGCCGAACGCCGCGCGCACGGCGGCGTGCACGCCGTCCATCCGCTCGGGCTCGACGGCAAGGTGCGCGCCGCAGCCGTCGCACACGAGGTGCTCGCGCTCCGGCGCTCCTGCGAGGGCGTAGCGCCCCGGCCCGTGGCCGAGGTGCACGTGACGGACGAGACCGACCGCTTCGAGCGTGTCGAGGTTGCGGTAGATCGACGTGAGGTCACAGCGCCCGCCGAGGGTTCCGGCGAGCTCGTCCGCGGTGACCGGCCGCTCGGCGGCCAGCAGGGCGTCGATGACCAGTCGACGCGCTTCGGTGACCCGCAGCCCACGAGCGTGCAGCACGTCCACCGCGGCGCCGAGATCGGCGACGGCGACGGGCGGCACGAGTGGGGCGACGGTCACCGGCGCGACGCTAGACCAGCTGCCAGAAGCTGGCAATAGCCTGGGCGGGGTGATTCGCCACCGGCCGGGGTGATTCGTGCGAGCGCCGACGCGCCAGGTTTGTGACGGAGCCCTCGGGGCACAGTCTTCCCAGACATGAGCACGAGAACCACCATCCACACGATGTGCGCCGCGCTCGTCGCGCTGACGTTCGCCGTCGCACCCGCAGAGGCCAAGAAGAAGGGCGGCCCCCACGGCAGCGGCCATGGCGTCGTCCTCGCCCACACCGACGCCGACACGTTCGTCTACGCCAACGGCGGCGGCGAGCTGCGTGCCGTCGACACCCCGACCCTGCCGGCCGTCGGCAGCGTCGTGAAGGTCAAGGCCAAGCGCGGCGTCGCCCAGCGCATCCGCGTCACGGGTACCGCGACGAAGGCGCGCGTCCAGGGCCTCGTCACCGCCAGCGCCGCGGACAGCTTCACCGTCACCGGCAAGAAGGACGACGACGCCGCGGTGTCCATCGCCTACGCCGCGCCGATCACCGCGCCCGCGGTCGGGCAGCGCGTGAAGGTCAACGTGACGATCGCCGGCACCACCGTGACCGCCACCAAGGTCAAGGTCAAGGGCCGCGGCGGCCTCGAGGTCAAGGGCCAGCTCACCGCGATCGACCCGACCGCCCGGACGCTGACCGTCGCGCCGGCCGGCGGCGGGACGCCGATCGTCGTCGCCGTCCCGGTGTCGAAGGACCTCACCGAGTTCGCCGTCGGCCAAACGGTGAAGCTCAAGGTCCTGCTGCTCGCCGACGGGACCTACGTGCTGCAGAGCGCCAAGCGTCACGATGACCATGGCGATGACGACGACGACAAGAAGAGCGACAAGCGCAAGGGTCGTGGTCCGAAGACGCGCTAACCGTGGTGGCGCGGGGCCCGGGGCCGGCTGATGGCCGGCCGCCTGGCCACCGCGCTGTTGCGCACGCAGGACGACGAGCGCCTCGCGGCGCTCGC